>JBBRDK010000034.1:0-35764 GCA_038203955.1 Thermoanaerobaculia bacterium
GTCGAGGAGAAGCCCGCACGAACGGCAGACGAAGTGATCGTGCGGCTCGACGTCGGCGTCGTATCGCGTCGTGCGGCCGCGGGTCCACGTCTTCACTCTTCCTTCGGCGACGAGCAGCTGCAGGTTGCGGTACACGGTGCCCAGCGAAACGCGCGGCATCGCCCGCCGGACCCGCTCGTACACCCATTCCGCCGTGGGGTGCGAGTCGGTTTGTGCCACGGCCCGATAAACGAGCCGCCGCTGTCTCGTCTCCCGCCGCCGGATCGCGCTTGGAACCGCCGCCGACATATCAGGAACGAATCCTATTACGACTCTGGGTGGCGGCGGGAACGGATGCGATGACATCACGCGAAGCAATCACGGTCCCTGTACAATCGCGCTCCTTGGAAACGGACGTCATTCCACCGCGCGGCCGGGCGGAGCCGTCGAGGGACTTCCCCCTCGGGATCGCCGGCTTCCACTATCAGGATCTTCACCGCGAGGACCGGCTGGCAGACCTCGACGCGGCCTTCCTGCGCGAGCTGGCCGCGCAGGACGCCGCGCTGGCGGACCGGCTCTCCGCCTACCGCCGCGATCCGGCGGCGTTCGACCCGCTCTCCCGATCCCGGATTCTGATCGAGGGAGGTCGCGCCGTGGGAGCCTTCGTCGCGCGGCTCTTCGGCGTCGAGCGTGAGTGGCGGGCGCAAATCGAGACCGCGCAGCCCGAGGCGGTTCTCTTCCGTTTCCGGAGGGACTTCGTGCAGCGCCGGGCCGTCAAGGCGGTCCTTCCGCCTCCGGGCTCGCCGGAGGCGAGAGCCCTCGAGGAGAGGGGGAGGGCGGTCGAGCGTCTTCTCCACCCGGAGCTGCCGTGGCGGGAAGACCCCGAGCTCGCCACGGCGCGGCTGGGGGCAGGCCTGCTCGACCTCGAGGCGGACTTTCTCGCGGCTCTCCGGCAGAAGAAGCTCCCGGAGATTCCGACGGCCGCGCGCCTTCGCGCCGCCGAGCTCGCCCGCCGCGCCGCCCGGCTGCCCTCCGAGGCGGGGCTCCCCCCCGCCGGCGAGGGCGACGAGGGCCTGCTCTCCTTCCTCGAGTCGCTCGTCGCGACCTATGCCGCCTGGACGAACCTCCAGCGGACGGACCCCGTCCTCAAACGGGCCGTGCGGAAGTGGGCGAGCCTCCGGCTCCCGGAGCCTCTGAACTACTCGGCGCTCGTCGAGACGGAACGGCCCAACCCCGCCCTGCCCGAAGAACGCGTGGGACCGCACCACCGGCGGCGACTGCGCGACGGATTCGGCCTGACCGACCCGCGGATGACCCTTCGGGAGGTCCTCGGCGAAACCCACTACTGCCTCCTCTGTCACGAGCGCGAGAAGGACTCCTGCTCGAAGGGCTTTTTCGACACGAAGACGGACACGTTCCAGAAAAACCCCCTCGGAGTTCCGCTCCCGGGCTGCCCGCTTGACGAGAAGATCTCCGAGATGCACGCGCTGCGGCGGGACGGGGATTCGATCGGCGCCCTCGCGCTCGTCTGCATCGACAATCCCATGTGCCCGGGCACGGGCCATCGGATCTGCAACGACTGCATGAAGGGGTGCATCTTCCAGAAGCAGGATCCGGTCAACATCCCGCAGATCGAGACGGGAGTTTTGACCGACGTCCTGGCGCTCCCGTGGGGCGTCGAGATCTACGGCCTCTTCACCCGGTGGAACCCTCTGTCTCCGCCGCGGCCCCACGCGCTTCCCTACAACGGCCGGAAGGTCCTCGTCGTCGGACTCGGCCCCGCGGGTTACACGCTGGCCCACTACCTCGTGAACGAGGGATTCGGCGTCGTCGGAATCGACGGCCTGAAGATCGAGCCGCTGCCGGCCGACTGGACGGGCGCCGACGGGCAGGGCATCCGTCCGATCCGGGACTGGTCCGAGATCGAGAGACCGCTCGACCGCCGGCCGCTCGCCGGGTTCGGCGGCGTCTCGGAGTACGGCATCACCGTCCGGTGGGACAAGAACTTCCTGACGCTGATTCACCTGACGCTCTCCCGCCGGCGGCGTTTCCTCGCTCTCGGCGGCGTCCGGTTCGGAGGCACGCTGACGGCGGAGCAGGCGTTCGACCAGGGGTTCCATCACATCGCGATCGCGGCGGGCGCGGGGCGACCCACCATCATCGGGATGAAGAACAACCTCGTCCGGGGGGTGAGAAAGGCCTCCGATTTTCTGATGGCCCTCCAGCTGACGGGGGCCTTCAAGGAGGAGGCGATCGCCAACCTGCAGGCGGAGCTGCCCGCCCTGGTCATCGGCGGGGGGCTGACGGCGATCGACACGGCGACGGAGCTGCTGGCGTACTACCCGATCCAGGTCGAAAAGGTGCTCTCGCGCTACGAATCGCTGGTCGCCGAGCGCGGCGAGGTGGCCGTCCGAACGCCATTCGACGCGGAAGAGCGCGACATCCTGGACCGCCTTCTCCAGCACGGCACCGCGATCCGCCGCGAGCGGGAGCGCGCGCGCCTCGCCGGCGAAGCGCCGGACTTCGCGCGGCTGTGCCGGCAGTGGGGCGGCGTCTCGATCGTCTACCGGCGCGCCATGGAAGAGTCGCCCGCGTACCGGCTGAACCACGAGGAGATCATCAAGGCCTTCGAGGAGGGGATCTCCTTCATCGAGGGGCTCGAGCCCGTGGAGGCGATCGCGGACGGCCACGGACACCTCCAGTCCGTTCGCTTCCGCCGGTCGGGCGAAGGCGACGTCATCGAGATCCCCGCGCGGTCCTGCCTCGTGGCCGCCGGGACGACGCCGAACATCACGTACGAGAAAGAATGGCCGGGGACGTTCAGGATGGACCAGCGGAGGAGGTTCTTCCTTCCGCACCGCGCAGTGTCCGACGGCGCGGGAGGCTGGCGGCTCGAGCCCGCGGCCTCGGACGACCAGCGCGCGTTCTTCACCGGCTACGCGCGCGACGGGCGGTTCATCAGCTTCTTCGGCGACAACCACCCCGCGTACAACGGCAACGTGGTGAAGGCCATGGCGTCGGCCAAGTACGGATACCGGCCCGTGACGGACGTCATGGGCGGTCCCGCTCCGGGAGCCAGCCTGCCGGCCGCGCCGCTCTCCGACTGGGAGGATTTCCAGGGCCGGATGGCCGACCTGCTGACGGCGCGGGTGCACGAGGTGCGGCGGCTGACTCCCACGATCGTCGAGGTGGTCGTGCGGGCGCCGGCCGCCGCGGCCAACTTCCAGCCGGGCCAGTTCTTCCGCCTTCAGAACCTGGAGGCCGTCGCGCCCGTCGCGGGCGGCTCTCCCCTGCTGATCGAGCCCCTCGCGCTGACCGGCGCGTGGGTCGACGCCGGCCGGGGGCTTCTCTCCATGATCGCCCTCGAGCTCGGGGGCTCATCGCGGCTGTGCGGCGCCCTGCGGCCGGGCGAGCCGGTTCTCGTGATGGGGCCGACGGGCAGCGCGACCGAGCTACCGGAGAACGGCACCGTCCTGCTCTGCGGCGGCGGGCTCGGCAACGCGGTCCTGTTCTCGATCGGGAAGAAGGCGAGGCAGCTCGGGAACCGGGTCATCTACTTCGCCGGCTACAAGCGGGCCGAGGACTTCTACAAGCGGGAGGAGATCGAGGCCGCCGCCGACGTCCTGGTCCTGTCGGTCGATCGCGGCGAGGACATTCCCGCGCGCCGCCCGTCCGACCGGCAGTTCGTCGGAAACATCATCGAGTCGATGCTCGCCTACGCGACGGGAAAGCTCGGGCCGCAGGAGATCCTCCTGTCCGACGTGGACCGGTTGATCGTGATCGGCTCGGACCGGATGATGGCCGCGGTGGCCCGGGCGCGCCACGGGGCCCTCGCTCCGCATTTGAACCCGCGGCACATCGGGATCGGATCCATCAACTCCCCGATGCAGTGCATGATGAAAGAGGTCTGCGCCCAGTGCCTGCAGAGGCACATCGATCCGGCCACGGGACGGGAGAAGGAGATCGTCTTCTCCTGCTTCAACCAGGACCAGGCGCTCGACGAGATGGACTGGGACAACCTCGCCGCGCGGCTGCGCCAGAACACCGTCTCGGAAAAGCTGACCAACCTCTGGATCGACCGGCTCTTCGCCGCGGGGGACGTGGCGAGAATTTGAAAAGCTGTCAGCTCTCAGCTGTCAGCTCTCAGCCAGACATAAGAGCAGCGGGTCCGCCTCCCGCCTCCCGCCTCCCGCCTCCGCTAAGGGACGTTCGCCAGAAACAGCAGATACGGATTGATCGCGAGGCCCTTCCGGAAGTTCGCCGTGTCTTCCGGCACCCGGGTGATCGAGAAGTGCAGGTGCGGGCCGCCGATGACGTGCCCGGTCGAACCCACGTACCCGATGACCTCTCCCTTGCGGACGCGCTTGCCGCTCTCGATCCCGTCGGCGTAGCGGGACAGGTGGCAGTAGAACAGAAGGTACTGCCCCGTCGAGTCCTTCTGGTAGATGGCGTTGCCGCCGCGCCGCTCCTTGGAGATGCGCGTGATCTCGCCGTCCGTGGTGGCCAGGATCGGAGTTCCCCGGGGAGCGCCGATATCGATCGCCAGGTGCTGGGCGTGGCTGCCGCGCGACGCCAGGAAGGAATCCTGGAGACGCTTCGCATCCACCCCTTCGACCGGGATCAGGAAGCTTTCCGAGATGAGAGAGGTCAGGTCGACGTCGGAGGGCCGGACCTCCGATTCGCCGGACTTGGGCCGCAGAAACGACCTCAACTTTCGCGCGATCCGGCTCAAGCTCGCGCCCGCGCCGGTCCTCGCCGGCTCCGCCGTCGCCACCGGGTCTTCGGTGAGCTCCGCGGACTCGGCGGCCTGGTCTTCCGGGCCGTCGGTCTCCGCCTGGTGCATGTGGGCGTCGAGAACGACGTCCTGCGGGTCGCACGCCGGCTGGGGATAGTTCTGCATCTCGGGGAGGGAGCCGGCCGGAAGAGCCAGCGCGGCGACGGTCGAAACCGGCGGCGGCGGCGCGGGGCTGACGCGCTCGATGACCACGCGGCCGTCGGCGTTCTGGTGGATGACGGTCTTCTCGGGGGCCCGGTGGCGCGCCGCGCGGCGGTGGGCCTGGGCACGCTGGCGGCGGGAGGCACGCGCGGCGGCCGTCCGCGAATGCCGGCCGACCGCCGCGGGATGCCGCACAGCGGCCGCGGCCGAGTGTCGCGTCTGGTGTTTCGGGTGGTGTTTGCGGGCTTCGGCGGGCTGGGAAACGGCGATCGAAAGGATGGCGGCCAATGCAGCCGCCGAGGCTAGGGGCACCTTTTGCATGAATTCGATTATTCAGGACGCAGTCGACACGGGTCAAGGAAAAAAGCCCTTCAAGATCAATTGTTTATGTCAAAAAAGCATAGGAAAAATACGTGCCGCCGGACGCGGGAAAGAGCGCTTTCCGAAGGATTAAGAGCGCGGCAAAGTTGCGCCGCGCCGCCTGGGACGATCGTTCCCGCTCGCGGGCCGGCGCGGCGGGATCGAAGGCCCGCCAGAGAAACCCGGCCGCCCCGCCAGCCCCTTTTTCAGAGGAGTCAGACGGGAGAGAGCGCCCTCCGGCGGGGAGGAGGACGGCAAGGACAGCCGGGACCCCGCGTCCCCACGGCGAGGCCGGAAGCGGTCAGGCGCGCTCGAGGTAGGAGTCGTCTCGGGTGTCGATCTTGACCGTCGTCCCCGCCTCGATGAACTGCGGGACCATGACTTCGAGGCCCGTCTCGAGGACGGCGGGCTTGTAGGAGGCCGAGGCGGTGGCCCCCTTCATTCCCGGCGAAGTCTCCGTCACCTTGAGGTTGACCGTGTTCGGCAGCTCAATTCCGACGGGATTCTCCTCGTAGAAATCCACGTGGATCACGGTGTTGGGCAAGAGGTACTTCATCTGCTCGCCAATCACCTCGTCGGAAAGCGTGATCTGGTCGTAGTTCCCCTGGTCCATGAAGTGGTGCCCGGCGGAGTCGGAGTAGAGGTACTCCATCTCCTTCTCGTCCAGGGAGGCCTTCTCCACCCGGTCGGTGGAGCCGAACCGGTGCTCCGTCATCGAGCCGTTGCGAAGGTTGCGCATCTTCACCTGGACGAAGCCCCGCAGGTTTCCGGGCGTCTTGTGGACCATCCCGTGGACCCGGTGCAGCTCGCCGTTGTAGATGACGAGGGTCCCGGCACGAATCTGGGTCGCTGGAATCATCATGGAGTCTCACCCCGCAAAAAGACGGCGAAATCTAACAGAGTGAGCGGACTTCGTCGAGCATTGGCGCTGGCGGTGCGGCGACCTCCCTCTCCCCCGCGGCCGGGGGAGAGGGTTTGGGGTGAGGGGGTCGGCTCCTGTCCGCTACAGCCGCTTTCGAGGCACTCGGATGACCCGGCTCCGATCGACCGGCGCGGCGCGCTCGACTGCCGCCGCGGGCTCCGCCGAGAAAACGAGCTCGAACGACTCCTCCTGGAACGGGAAGGAACGGAAGAATCCTCGCCACATCTCTTCGGTGAAGTCCACGCTCGCCGCCAGACCGATCGCACCCGTCGTCCCCGGCGCCGGGACATCCGGTGTGAACAGGGCGGTCGCGATGTTCGGCCGCTCGAGGTTCGTGCCGTACGAGGCGTTGATGAACTGGATGAGCTCGTCTGCCAGGATCGTGTAACCGATCGGCGACATGTGGACCGCCTCCCCGTACGCAAACATCCCGCCCGTGACGAACGCGGTCGAGATGTGGATCCCGCCATACGTCCGGCCGTTCGTCATGAGGTCCTGCGAGAGGGCGTAGAAGTCGAAGTACTTGAAGCCGTTCGCCTCGGCGGCGGTCTTGATCACGGCGTTCATGTCGCGGACGCGCTGGTCGATCGCCAGCACTTCGTCCGGATAGAGCACCACGCCGACGTTCACGGTAGCCGGGGGGGTGAAGGAGCCGTCCGGCAGGGGAAAGTCGCAGCGCGGAAGCGTCGGGTTCACGCTGCACGGGATCCCGAAGCCGAGCCCGAGCAGCGAGCTGCCGCCGAGCGCCGCCTGAGGGGCGTTCGCGCCGAGCGTCACCAGCGTTCCCGCGGGGAGCGGGCAAACCTTCCCGGCCGGACCGACCCGGCAGCCGGCGGCGCCGGTGTCGCGGGAGCCGAGGAGAGGGATGACGTTACCGGCCGCGTCCCGCACCGGCTGGCGCGTCGCCGGATTCACGACGTAATAGGGAATCGTCGAGGCCAGCGGTATGAACCGCGGGTCCGGCGTTCCGATGAAGACGCCCGTTCGTCCGGGCGCTTTCAGGGCGGCGGCGACCGCGTTGTACTTCGCGGTGAAAACGGGAAGCGGGGTGGCCGTGACGCCGTCCTGGAGGAACCCCGCGCCGCCGGCGGTCAGGATGTCGTTGCCGATGATCCCGAGAGTGATGAACGTGGGGTTCAAGCTGAGAGCCTGATTCAGCTGGGTGCCGCGCCCCCGGAGGACGAGGTCCGCGATGCCGCCGTTGTCGGTCGTTTTGTCCGAGACGTCCGCGATCTTGTACCCGGGCACCGAGAGGTTGTCGTAGGAGCGTGCGAGCGCCGCGTTCGTCGGAGCGCCCGTGGTTTTCGAGATGGGACCGAAGGTGGGAGTCAGGCTGGTGATCGCGTTGCACGTGGGGATCCCCGGATCGGACACCGTCGGCTGCTGAAAGTCGGTGATCCCGAAGGATTTCGCCAGCTGCGCCGGGTACGAGAACCGCTGCTCCCGCGCCACGAGGCAGCCCGAGCCGTACCCGGCCCCGTAGCTGTCGCCGAGCGCCACGTACTTGCTGAAGTTCGGCGTCTGGGCCGGCGCGCCGGCCGCCCAGAGTCCCGCGACGGCCGCGATGCCCGCGAGCCGCAAAAGAAATCTCTTCATCATGGTCTCCATGGTTAGAACGCCACTCGGAGGCTGAACGCAAAAACGTTCACGGCTTCCTTGAAAGTTCCGTAGAAGTTGTCATTCGAACGGCCGCGGTTGTCCCGGTCGTGGACCTTCAGATAAAGGTCCGAGATATCGATGCCCCAGTGATCCGTGCCGAAGCCAAAGCCGACGGAGTAGCCGTCGCGGTCGTTGTCGGCGAGCAACGGGCCGATGTCTTCCGTCGGCATGGGCGTCTTGTCGCGGTAGTAGCCCGCGCGAAAGGCCATCGCCCCGAACTTCTTCTGGAGACCGATCCGATACGCCCAGGAGTTGCGCCACTCATCGTCCCGGTGGAGGTCCCGGCCGGGCAGGTCCGGAAAATGAATGTCGAGCGTCTTGAAGCTCGTCCACTGCGTCCAGTCGGCCTCGAGAGACACGAGGAAATCCCCCGGGAACGTGAACGCGGTCCCCAGATTCAGGGTGGCCGGGAACTCGATCTTCGTCTCGACGGGGTGGGAGTCCTTCGGAATCTGGGGGGCGACCAGGGCGTCGAAGGGCGTGTTCGTCAGGCGCTGCTGGAAGTTGGCGGTGCCTTCATAGTCGATCTTGATCCGGCTGCGGTAGGCGGCGCCCACCGAGAACTGGGGGATCGGTTTGAACAGAATCCCCGCGTTCCACCCCCAGCCGTGGTTGTCCTGAATCTCGCTGTTCAACTTGACGTGGGCGACGTCCACGACCGAGTTGGTCAGGGGATTGATCGCGGCGTTGTTGCGCTCGAGCTGAACTTTGGAGAACCGGTAGTCCGCCCCGACGGCCACCGAGAAGGTGGGCGTCGCCTGGAACGAGAAGACCGGGTTTAAGTCCACGGTCTGAATGACCGCGTTCTGCGACACGAAGCGTCCACTGAACGTCTCGGGGTTGTCCCAGCGAAATCCCAGCCCGTAAGGAGAGTTGATCCCGAGGCCGAAGTTGAGCTCGTTGGTCAGAGGAACGACGGCGTAGACGTTGGGGATGACGAACGTCGTGCTGTGCTGCTTCTCCGAGACGCCGTTGCCCGGATAGGGATTCGAGCCTTCGAAGTCCCCCTTGACCTTGGTCAGGAACTCGGCGCCGATCTGCGCCTCGAAGTGCTTCTGCCAGCCGAGGCCGGCGGGGTTGTAGAAGATCGCGGAGGGATCATCGGCGACGGCGGTGAACGCGAGGCCCATACCGGTCGCCTTCGCGCCCTGTGTCATGACCTGGAATCCGGCGGGGAAGGCGGGTGTGGCCGCGAGGAAGGCGGCGAGAGCGAGAGGAAGGGAGATCCGATTCAATCGGAACCGGGGTCTTTTCACGGTTTTGCACTCCTCTGAAGTACTCGCGAAGTAAGCGGTGATTCAGTCAATCTTTACCTTCGGCGTAACGAAAGTCAAAGAACTTCCGGCAGGTTCCGCTTCCCGTTCGCCGCCCCCGATAGAATCGAAGGACCGTGCCCCGCGACAGCAACACGCCGACGACCGCCGGGCCGTTGGACGCCACGTCCGGCCCCGACCGTCCGTTGACGACGGGCACTCTCCTCGGCGGCCGGTATCGCATCGAGTCGGTGCTCGGGTTCGGCGGGATGGGCGTCGTCTACCGCGCCCGCGATCTGAAGCTCGATTGCGACATCGCCCTGAAGCGGATCCGGCCGGACCGGGTCTCCCCCGAGCGGCGCGAGACCCTTCGGCGCGAAATCATCCTGTCGCGCCGCGTGACCCACGAGAACGTCTGCCGCGTCTTCGACCTCGTCGAATTGAACGGGGAAGAGTTCGTTTCGATGGAATATCTCCCGGGGCGGACGCTGAAGGACGTCGAGGACGAGCAGCGGATGCTCCCTCTCGGCCGCGGCCTCGCCATCGCGAAAAAGATCTGCCGGGGGCTGGCGGCCGCGCACCGCATCGGCGTTCTGCATCGGGATCTCAAACCCGAAAACGTGATCGTCGGGAACGACGACACACCGAGGCTGATGGACTTCGGCATCGCCGTCGAGAGCGCCGTCTACCGCGGTGAAAAGGAAGACACCGTGCCGGGAACGCCCCAGTTTCTGGCCCCGGAGCTCCTCCGCGGAGAGGCCCCGAGCATCCGGACTGACATCTACGCGATGGGCGTGCTCCTCTACGAAATGTTCACCGGCCAGGTCCCCTTCGACGACCCGGACACGGCGCGACTCGTGAGGCGCGTGATCTCGGAGGCCCCTCCGAAGGCGGCGACGCTGCGGCCGGACCTGCCGCCGGAGCTCCTCGGGATCCTGGACCGCGCCATCGCGAAGGACCCCCAGACGCGCTTCCCCGATGCCGACTCTCTCGGGGACGCGATCGCCTCCTTCGAAGGGCAGGTGCTGGAGCGCGTCCTGGCGGAAGTGTCGGTGACGCGCGCGAAGATGGTCAAGCTGATGGTCATCCTCGAGGCCAACAAGGCGCTCGCCGCCACGTTCGACCCGACGGAGATCCTGCGCATCATCTTGAAGACCGCCACCTCCGAGACCGACGCGGAGCGCGGCACGATCTTTCTCCGGGAACGCGGCGCCGATGAGCTTGTCAGCCAGATTCTCGAGGGAGGCGCCGTCGCGCCGATCCGTCTTCCGATCGGCCGCGGAATCGCCGGGACGGTCGCGCGGACGGGGGAATCGATTAGCATCGCGGACGCCTACAAGGACCCGCGCTTCGACTCGCAGACCGACCTGACGTCCGGGTTCCAGACGCGGACGATCCTGGCGGCGCCCCTGAAGACGCCGAGCGGCGAGATCGTGGGGGTCGTCCAGCTCCTGAACAAGCGCAACCGGAGCTTCACCAAGGAGGACGAGGAATTCTTAGTCGAAGTGGGGACCCATTCGGCCCTGGCGGTCGAGAGCGTCCGCCAGCACGAGGCGGCGGTGACGGCCGCCCGCCGCGAGGGCGCGGTCCGGGTCCTCCGCAGCGCGCAGTCCCTGCTCGCCCCCCACGAATGGCCGGCGACCCCCGGCTTCGAGTCGGAGCCCCTCCGGTGGCGGTCGGAGGAGCTCGACCTCGTCTCCTACGCGGTCGAGGGAGGGCCGGGCCTCGTCTCCTTTCTCCTGGTGGAGACCGCCCTCCCGGTCGAGTCGGCGCTCGGTGCTCTCCTTCGGGGCGTCACCGCCGGCCGCGAGAGGCTGTCCTCCTCGCCGGAGGAGGCGGTCGAGCGGGCGTTCGATGCCGACTCGTCGTGCGCCGCCTCCGCCGCGCGGTGGGAAGGCGACCGGATCCTGTTCGCCGCCGCGGGTCCCGGGGCCCAGATTCCCTGGCTCCTGCGCGAGGGGCGGCCGGTCCCCTTTCCGGCGTCCGAGGCGGGACGCGTGCGCCGCGCGGAGGCCCGCACGCAGCCGGGAGACATCCTGGTGCTCGCTTCGGCGGGGCTGTCCGCCATGTCCTTCCCTGGCAAGGCCGTCCCCCCCGAGAAATCCATCCAGCATTTCGCCCGGATCGCCGACGTCTCCTCGCTGGCGGGCGCCTTCGCCCAGGTGGTCGCGGAATGGAAGAAGGCCGGGGCGGCGGGAGCGCGCGACGTCCTCTTCCTCGCGGCGCGCCGGTCCTCGTGAAGCATCGCTTCGTTCTGGTCGACGTCTTCGCGGACCGCGCGCTCGCGGGCAATCCTCTCGGCGTATTTCCTCGGGCGGAGGCCATTCCGGAAGAGCTTCTCCAGCCGGTGGCGCGCGAGATGGACCACGCCGCCACGGCGTTTCTCTTCCCCTCCCCGATTCGCGGCGCGCTCTTTCGCCTCCGCATCTTTTCGCGGGAGCGGGAGATCGGGTTCGCGGGACATCCCGCCCTCGGAGCCCACTTCGTGCATGCCACGGAAAACCGGCTCCCGCTGGAGGAGCCCGTCACCCGCGTGGCCCACGAGGGCCGCGAGGGACTCGTCCACGTCGAGCTTCTCGTCGAGGGAGGGCGGATCGGCATGCTCCGCCTCCGCCAGCGCCCCCCGAAGGTCGGCCCGCGTCTGCCGGAAGAAGACGTGGCCCGCGTCGCCCGGGCCCTGGGGCTCGAGGAAGAGGCGCTCCAAGCTACGAACCAGCCGCTCCGCGTCGCGTCGACGGGGCTTCCCTGCCTGATCGTCCCGGTCGCCACGCTCGACGCCCTCGGCCGGGCGGCGCCCCGCTACGGAGCGCTTCGGGAGGTCGCCGAGCCCCTCGACGCGACCATCGTCTACGCCTTCACGAAGGAGACGCGCGACGCGGGCGCGAGCGCGCACGCCCGCGCCTTCGACACGGTCGGAGCCTCCGAGATCCCCGGCGCGGGAGCCGCGGCCGGAGCCCTGGCCGCCTATCTCGTATCGCAGGCCGCGGTACCCGTCAGCCCCGTCACCTCGCTCTTGATCGAGCAGGGCCATGCGCTCTCACGCCCATCCTCCCTCTACGTCGAAGTCCACGTCGGCCCGGAGGAGACGGCGCCCGCGGGCCGCCGGGAGACCGCCAACGGAACCGGCCGGCGTCTCTCCGCGATCCGGGAGGTGATTCTCGGAGGAAGAGTCATCCGGGTGGGAGAAGGAAATCTGGAGTTCTGACGGGAAACGGGAAACGGGAAACGGGAAACGGGAAAAACGAAGAGAAAACACAGGAGGTTCCCGAGCCTCCTCATTTTTCCGAATCTTTGGACGGAGCGTTTCCCGTTCTCAACGCTCAACGCTGAACGCTCGACGCTCAACCTCCCCACAACATCCCTCCGTCATAGACGACCCGGTCGCCGTCCAGGCGCGCGAAGTCGGGAAGAGCCCGGCGGCGCGCTTCGCGCTCCGACAGGATCTCGAAGACCTCCCAGCCCCGCCGCGATCAGCGCGTCGGCGATGAGGGAGCGGTGGCATCGCCACGGAAGCGCTTCGGCGCAGAGGATCGCGGTGAACGTATCGTGCGCGAGCGCCTCGAGCGCCTCGAGGGGGCCCAGGAATTCCGGCGTGTCCATGTAGTCCGCGTAGCCTCGAAACGCCTCGACGCGCCACGCGGTGTGCGGAGAATCGGGCCGCGCCTTGCGGCGCCCGCCGAGCTCCGGCATTCCGACGTACGCGACTCCCGCGGCCGGCAGGCTCACCGCGAGAGCGGCGCCAGCAAAGTGCGGCCACTTGCGCGACGCGGGATACCGCCGGACGTCCACGACCTGCTTCACCTGATGCGCCGCCAGCAGCGCGGTAAACGCGTCGAGAGGCCGATTGGAGTGCCCGACGGTGGCGATGGAGGCCCGCCCGGCCGAATCAGAATCGGAGCTGGTCAGAGCTCTGAACCCTCAACTCTCAACTCTGGACTCCCAACTCTCAACTCTCAACTCTCAACTCTCAACTCTCAACTCTCAATTCTCAACTCCGAACGCTCGACGCAAAACGTTCAACGCTCAACCTTTTTCCCTAAGGCAACACCGCAACGGCCAGCGCCCCCGGCCCGCCGTGCGCCCCGAGGGCCGGACCGCACTCGACGATCATCACGTCGGACTCGGGATAGCGCTCGCGTATTTCGCGGGCGATCGCGTCCGCCAGGGACGGCGCGTCGCAGTGCGCGACTCCGAAGCGCCGGGCGGACGTTCCGACGTCGGCCGCCTCGAAGAGCAGCTTCATCATGCGGGCGCGGGCGGCCGCAAACCCGCGCGCCTTCACGACAGGCTCCGCCCTGCCTTCCGGAGTGATGGTCAGCACGGGCAGGAGACCGAGCAGCGTCCCGATGAACCCGCTTACGGGCGAGACGCGTCCCCCGCGCACGAGGTGCTCGAGCGTGGGAACGGCAATGAACAGGCGGGTGCGGTCCACGGCGTCCCGGGCGACGGCGGCGACCTCGGCGGCGGATTTGCCCGCGGCGGCCGCCTCGGCGGCGGCCCGAACGATCAATCCGAGGCCGACGGAGACGTTGCGGCTGTCCACGTGGTCGATCGTCGCGTTCTTGACCGACCGCCCGCCGACGATGGCGGCCTGGTGCGTGCCGGATACCGCCGCCGAGAGGTTCACCGAGACGAGAGCGCCCGCGTGGGTCGCCACGTTCTCGAACACCTGGGTGAAATCGGCGGGCGGCGGCTGCGAAGTCTTCGGCGCGACGTCGGTCACGGAGAACCGGGCGTAGAACTCCGAGGGCATGATCGTTACCTTGTCCAGGTAGTTCTCCGAGCCGAAGTAGACGCGCACCGGGACGACGCCGATGCCGAGCTCCTCGATCAGCGTGGGGGGCAGATCGCACGTGGAGTCCGTGACCACGCCGACCCGCGACGCGCGATTCTGGTCGAACCGCGTCTCGTGCTGCGCGTGCATGTCCTCGATCTTCGTCTGCGCGACCTCTCCGAGCCGCGCCATCAGCCCGAAGAGGCGTTCGGGCTCGTTCGTGTGGACGTGAAGGCGCACCCGCGTGGCTCCGCCCGCCACGACGATCGAGTCCCCGAGGAGGGCGGCCTCGCGCCGGAGAGCGTCGCGGTCGATGCGGTCCCCTTCCAGGAGCACCTCGGTGCAGTATCGGAAGAGAATCGACTCCGCGGTCCTGTCGAAGATCGCCGCCTTCACATCTTCGGCGGGCGCCTCGACGACCCCCCCGCGCGCGGCCTCGCGAAGGTAACGGACGATGCCTTCGAGGAGATAGACGAAGGCCTGCCCGCCCGCATCCACGACTCCGGCCTTCGCCAGCGCCTTCATCTGCTTCGGCGTGTTCTCGAGCGACTTCTTCGCCTCGGCCAGGGAGTCGGGGAGGAGCTGCGCGAAATCCGCGACGTCGCGGGCGCGCCGGGCGACATAGGCGGACCAGTCGCGGATCACGGTCAGGATGGTCCCCTCGACGGGCCGCGCGATCGCGCCGTACGCCGAGTCGGACGCTCGGACGACCGCGGCGCCGAAGTCGCCGGCGGAGATCCGCGGGCTGTCGGGAAGCCCTTCGGAGAAGCCGCAGAAGAACTGCGCCAGGATCGCTCCGGAGTTGCCGCGCGCTCCCCCCACGGCCTCCTCGGCGAGGGCGCGCGACATCTCGCGGATGTGACGCTGGCGAACCCGGGAGATCCCCGCCGAGATTTTCTGGAGCGTCGAGGCGACGTTCGTTCCGGTGTCCCCGTCGGGGACCGGAAAGACGTTGATCTTGTTGAGAGGCTCGGCGCGATCCGCAACGAAGCGCGATCCCGCGATGACCGCCCGCGAGAGGCGGCGGCCGTCGAGGTACCGGATGGCCATCACGGCTGAATCGGGGCCGGGGCGCCGGTCGCCGCGGTGGCTGGCTCGGCGGCGGTTCGATACTCCTCGGCGATCGCGGGCAGGCGCTCGAGATACAGCAGCACGACGCCGCAGCCCATGCAGGCCCACGGATACACGCGCTCGACCCCGAAGTCGAAGAACTTCCGCTTCCACGGTTTTTTCCAGAAGTAGAACGTGTATCCGGAGTTGTTGCTCCGCGACCGCACGAGCACTCCCCCGTTGCAGAGGGGACATTTCCGCTGGAAGTCCGTCATGCCGGACAGCAAGGATATCTGAACGTGCGGGCCGGGAATCGGAAATCGGGAATCGGGAATCGAAGGCGGAAATGAATGCCGGCTTACGTTTCCCGGTTCCCGTCTCCCTTTTCCCGCCCGTCCGGCTTCCACCGCAGGATCAGGTTCCGCGCCGCACCGACCTCGTCCACACGCTTGACGGGGGTCGTGTGCGGCGCGTTTAAGACGATGGACGGGTCTTCCTCGACCTCCCGGGCGATCGCGCGCATCGCGGCGATGAACGCGTCCAGGCCCGACCGGCTTTCGGTCTCCGTGGGCTCGATCATCAGGGCGCCGTGCACGATCAGCGGAAACGAGATCGTCGGCGGATGGAAGCCGTAGTCCATCAGCCTCTTTCCGATGTCGCCGTTGTGGACCCCCTTCTCCGCCTGGCGCTTGTCGGAGAAGACGACCTCGTGCATGGACGGCGCGTCGTATTTCAAGTGATAGTTCGCCGCGAGCCCCGCCCGGATGTAGTTCGCGTTCAAGACCGCTCCGCGCGCCACCTCTCCGATCCGGTTTCCATACGACGAGATGTAGGCGAGAGCGCGCACGAACATTCCGTAGTTTCCGAGAAACGTCCTCAGGCGGCCGATCGACTCGGGGCGGTCGAAGTCCAGGCCGAAACTTCCGTCTTCCCGCCGCTCGATCGTCGGCCGAGGGAGGTGAGGGGCGAGCTTCGCGGTCACCGCGACGGGACCGGAACCCGGACCTCCCCCTCCGTGCGGAGTCGAAAACGTCTTGTGCAGGTTCATGTGCATCACGTCGATGCCCATCGCCCCCGGCCGCGCGAGCCCGACGAAGGAGTTGAAGTTCGCCCCGTCGCAGTAGAGGTATCCGCCCTTCGCGTGCACGATCCTCGCGATCTCGAGGATCCGGTCCTCGAAAATGCCGAGAGTGTTCGGCACGGTCAACATCAGCGCGGCCACGTCTTCCGTCATGGCGCCCTCGAGGACATCCAGATCGAGCGTGCCGCGCGCGTTCGACTTGAGCTCGCGCACCTTGTAGCCGGCGAAGTGCGCCGAAGCCGGATTGGTCCCGTGCGCGGAGTCAGGGATCAGGACGGTCGTGCGGGGGTTGCCCTCCTTCTCGAGGGCGGCGCGCACCATCAGGATCCCGGCGAGCTCCCCCTGCGCGCCGGCGGCGGGCTGGAGAGTCACGCGGGCGAGGCCGGTCAGCTCCTTCAACACCTGCTCCAGCCGCCACGCGAGCTCGAGGGTCCCGGACGAGACCTCCTCCGGCGCCAAGGGGTGAGAAGCCGCGAAACCGGGCAGCCGCGCCATCTCTTCGTTGATCCGCGGATTGTGCTTCATCGTGCAGGATCCGAGCGGATAGGTGTTCTCGTCGATCGAGAAATTCAGCCGCGAAAGCCGCGTGAAATGGCGGGCGACCTCGACCTCGGTGATCTCGGTCTCTCCGTCGATCTCGCCGCGCAGGAGACCCGCCGGAACGGCGGAGACGTCCGGCACGTCGAGCGGCGGGAGCGAGTAGCCCACCTTTCCCGCGCCGGACCGCTCGAAGACGAGAAGCTCGTGCCGCGGCTCCGGGTGCAGGCGGTCTCCGAGCTCGGGAGAGGCGGTTTCCCTGTCGTTCTCGATCTCGACACTCATGACGCTTCTTCCTCGAGCGCGGCAACGAGGCCATCCATCTCCTCGCGGGTGTTCATCTCGGTCACCGCCACCAGGAATCGCTTCGCGTCGGCGCCCGAAGCGCTCCAGCGGGAGAGGGCCACGCCCCCGAGGATCCGGCGCCGGGCGAGCCGCGACAGGAGAGCCGCGGCCGGGCCCCGTCCCTCGACGACGAACTCATTGAATGTCGCCGCGGAATCGGGCAGTCGGAACCCCGGAATGCCGGCGATCCTCCCCTTCAGATATTCGGCCCTGGCGTGGGACTGCGTCGCGACTTCGCGCAGTCCCTTCTTGCCGAGGAGCGACATGTGGATGTTGCTCGCGAGCGCCATCAGTCCCTGGTTGGTGCAGATGTTGGAGGTCGCCTTCTCGCGGCGAATGTGCTGCTCCCGCGTCGAGAGCGTCAGGGAGAACGCGCGCCGTCCCTCCGCGTCCTTCGTCTGCCCGACGAGGCGACCCGGGATTTGACGCTGGTGCGCCGTCCGGCACGCGAGGAATCCCAGCAGAGGCCCGCCGTTGTGCATCGGAACGCCGAGCGACTGCGCCTCGCCGCAGACGATGTCCGCGCCCGCCTCTCCGGGAGGCGCGAGAAGGGCCAGAGATGCGGCCTCCGCGACCACGCCGACGAAGAGGGCGCCGCGCGACCGCGCCGAACCGGCGCACCCGCTCCAGTCCTCGATCACGCCGCGGAAATTCGGCGACTGCACGGCCACGGCGAACGTCGTCTCGTCGACGGCGTCCGCGAGGGCGGCCGCGTCGGTCCGGCCGTCGGCCCCGAGCGGCGCCTCAACGATCTCGAGTCCGAGGTTCTGGAAGTAGGTCCGCACGGTCTCGCGGTACTCGGGATGGATTCCCAGCGAGAGGACCGCGCGCCGGCGGCCGCGGACCAGCCGATCCGCCATCAGGAGCGCCTCGACGAGAGCGGAGGCTCCCTCGTAGAGCGACGCGTTGGCGACGTCCATGGCGGTCAGGAGGCAGATGTGCGTCTGGAATTCGAAGATCGACTGGAGCGTGCCCTGCGAGACTTCCGGCTGGTAGGGCGTATACGACGTCAGCCACTCGGCGCGATAGAGCATCTGATCCGCGACGGACGATACGTAGTGGTTGTAGAGCCCGGCGCCGAGGAAGAACGCGCAGTCCCGCGCGTTCGCATTCTTCGCCGAGAGCGCCCCGAAGAACCGACGGATCTCGATCTCCGACATGGGGGGCGGCAGATCGGGCGTGTGCCGCACCGACGCGGGAATCGAGGCAAACAGGTCGTCGATGGACGAGACGCCGATCGACGCGAGCATGGCCTCGCGGTCGGCATCCGACGTGGGAAGGAATTTCACTTCTCTTTTTCTTCCGCCTGGACGTACTCCGCGTACTGCTCCGCCGTCATGAGCTTGCGCACTTCGTCCGTCGTCACCTTCAGCTTGATGAGCCAGCCGTCTCCGAACGGATCGTCGTTGACGATTCCCGGCTCCTCGACGGCCGACCGGTTGATCTCGACGATCTCGCCCGAGATCGGAATGAAGAGCTCGGAGACTGCCTTCACCGACTCGACGGTGCCGAACTCCTCGTCGGCGTTGTAGACGTGCCCCACCTCCGGAAGCTCGAGGTAGACGATCTCACCGAGCTCCTTCTGCGCGTGGTCGGTGATTCCGATGGTTCCGATGTCGCCGTCGATCCGGACCCATTCGTGGCTCTGCGTGTAATGAAGTTCGTCCGGATTCACGGGGCCTCCTTCTTGCGTTTGTAGAACGGGGTCGGAGCCACCCGCGCTCTGGCGGCGCGCCCCCGGATGTCGGTTTCGAACTCCGTACCGACCGCCGTATCGGCCACGGGAAGAAGGGCGAGCCCGATCGGCTTTCTGAGCGTCGGCGAATGGGTGCCGGACGTCACGATCCCCGCGCCATGCGGCGCCGCCGCCGGATATCCGTGGCGGGCGATCCCGCGGTCGACCATCTCGAACCCGGCGAGCTTCCTCGAGACGCCCGCGGTTTTCTGCTGAGCGAGCGCGTCTCTCCCGATGAAATCCCCTTTTTCCATCTTCACGATCCAGCCGAGGTCCGCTTCCCACGGCGTCACCGTGTCGTCGATGTCATTTCCGTAGAGCGCCATCTTCGCCTCGAGACGCAGGGTGTCACGGGCGCCGAGACCGCAGGGCAGGAGCCCCTCGGGCCGGCCGAGCTCCAGCAGCGCGCGCATGACCGGCTCCGCCGCGTCGGGCGCCAGATACATCTCGAAGCCGTCTTCTCCCGTGTAACCGGTGCGCGACACCAGGGCGGGGAAGCCCTCGACTCTCATCGTGCGAAACGCGTAATACGCGAGGTCGGTCGGGTCTTCTCCCGCTGCGCGCGCGAGAATCGATCCGGCGAGGGGCCCCTGAAGGGCGAGCAACGCCCACGCGTCGCTGACGTCGCCGACGTCCGCGGCGCCTCCGATGCGGGAGCGCACCCAGGCGAAATCCTTCGGCCGGTTCGACGCGTTGACGACGACCAGGAAGTCCTCCGCGCTCCGCCGATACACGAGCAGGTCGTCGACGAACGTTCCCTGGTCCGTCAGAAACGCGGAGTAGTGACAGCGTCCGTCGGAGAGGCGCGAAACGTCGTTCGGAGTCAGGTGCTGCAGCGCGGCGATCGCGCCCGGTCCGCGGACCTCGAGCTCGCCCATGTGGGACACGTCGAAGAGTCCCGCCCGCTCCCGCACGGCGCGGTGCTCTTCCAGGATCCCGGAGTACTGGACCGGCATTTCCCACCCGCCGAAGTCGATGAGCTTCGCGCCGAGCTCCCGATGCAGAGAGAAAAGCGGCGTGCGCTTCAGAGCGGCGGCCTCTGCGGGCGCGGACATGAGGAGCGGAAATTAGCACATCGGCGGGGTGGAAAAGGCGCTCTCGGGGTTGGGATCGAAGCAATTCAATACAATCGCCGTCATCTCTTGGGCGCGCAGTTGATTCACCGTCGGCCGATCTCCGCTTGCCGGGCCGTCCTTCGGCCCCGCGCGCCGTTCGCCGTTCGCCGTTCGCCCTTCGCTCTTCCGGGCGCGAGCCTCCAGTGACCGACGACGCCTCGGAGAAAGCGCGCGACGCCGCGCGGCGCTGCGAGGGCGCCGGCCTCCTCGCCGAGGCGGAGATACTCTACCGTCTCGCGGTTCGGCTGGAGCTCGAAGGTTGGGCCGCCTCCTCCGCGTCGCTCGCGCGCGTCCTGATCGCGTCGGGCGCGACGGAGGCGGCGCGCCCCTTCGCGGGCGACGGCAACGATCCCGTACTCCTGGCGACGCTCGCCCTCGAAAGACATGACTTTTCGGAGGCGCGAGGCCTGCTCAATTCCGCGCGCGACCGCGATCCGTTCGATCCGCGCAGCGCTTCCGCTCGAGGGCGCCTCTCCTTCATCGAGCGGAAGTTCAAGAGGGCCGTCGAAGACCTCCTCGAGGCGTCGCTTCTGCGGCCGGACGGTTTGCCGGACGCCGCGGACGGCCGGTTCCTCCGTGCCGCGCGGGCCCTCGCGCCGGCGGAGATCGGCGGTTGGGCCGAGGAGGTTTCGGCCGCACGTCGGAGGCTCGAGGTCCTGGTGCAGGGGCGCTCGCCGGGACTCGTCTTTCCGGATCGGGGGCCCGCGCTCGTGCGCGCCCTGATCGCGCGGGGCGGAAGGGCCGAGGGGCTCCTCGACCGGGCGCAGAGGCTTTCCCGGATGCCCGGGCTCTCGGGGATCGACGACCACGCGCTGCTCGACGCCGCCGGGGGCGGAGAGCTGCGCCGCGTCCCGCCCGGAGGCGTCGTCTTCCGGACCGGCGACTCTTCCTCGGAGGTTTTCCTCGTCCTCGCGGGCTCTGTCCAGCTGGTGCGCGAGACTCCGGTCGGGCCGCAGCGTATGGGAGACGCGGACCCGTCCGACTTCATCGGGGAGGAGGCGTTCGCCGCGCTTCCCCGCACCGCGGAGGCGCGCACGGCGAGCGGCGCCACCGTGCTCGGGTTCACGCCGGAGTTTCTCTTCGAGTCGCCGGGACGCGCCCCCTGGCTGCGTCACCTGCGGGTGCGTCTGGGACGCCGGCTGGCCGCGTTGAATGCGTTCTTTCAGGGCTTCTTCCCGGCCGGAGCCGCCGCCCCGGCCTCCCCGGACCCGTCGCGCGGCGAAGCGGCGTCCCTTTCCGCCGAGGAGCGGTCGAAATTTCTGGGCAGCGGAGGCCTCTCGGAATCGGACCGGTATCTCTTCGCCGCGTTCGCCGAGGAACGGCGATATCCGGCGGGGGCGCTTCTCTTCCGCGAGGGAGATCCGGGCGAATCGCTCTACGCGGTGGCCCGCGGGCGTGTTCGGATCTCGCGCCACATCGCCGGAGGCGAGGAAGCGCTCGCCATCCTCGGACCGGGCGAGATCTTCGGCGAGATGGCGGTCCTGGACCCCGCCTCGTCGGGCCGGTCCGCCGATGCGCGCGCCCACGAGGAAGCGGTGCTTCTCGAGTTGCGCCGCGACCGCTTCGACGGGCTCGAGAGGTCGGACCCGGAGGGATGCGCCGACCTCTCCGCGCTGCTGTGCCGCCTCGCGGCCCGCCGCTGCGTCGAGACGGCGGAGCGTCTGGCGCGGTGGAGGATCATGGCGGGGCCGGGTTGAGTTTTCAGTTTTGAGTTGTCAGTTTTCAGTGTTCAGTCCGGTTGGACTCACGACTGATAACTGAGAACCGAGAACTATTCCTTCTTCAACTCCACCTTCACTTCCGCCTTGTCGTTCTCGGCGTTGCCCGCCACCAGGATCCGGACCGTCTTCGACTTTCTTCCGGGCGCCGAGATCTGGAGGTCGTGCACCATCGGACCGTGAAGTCTCAAAGGTGAGTCGGGTCCGAAGGACGAGGCCGGGCCCAGAGTTCGGCCTCCCTCCGCGATCGTGGCGTCCGGCGGGTCGACCTTGAAGACGACGGGCCCGACCGTGCGGTCCGAGAGCGAGGAGACCTTCGCGAAGGGCTGGCGGGACTCCCGTTTCAGCTCGTCGCCGACGTCCGCGGTGTCGTCGCCGGCGTCCGGTGACACGACGATCGCGATGTTCAAGTCCCGATACCCGGGAAGCTCGAACTTCACGCGATGCCGCCCGGACCGGGTGAACTCGAGCTTGCGGCCGCCGCCCCGGTCGTCCCAGTCGTCGGCGATCCCGACGTATCGGCCGTCGACGTACATCCTGGCCTGATCGGGGCTCACGCCGAACTTCGCGAAACGGCGGGTGCGGTACGTGTTGTCCAGCCCTCCCGACGAGAGCGATTCCGAATCGCCCGAGCCGCGGGTCTCCGCCGGAGGGTCGGACGGCGGGGCGGCAGCGACACGCGCCTGCGTGGGCGTCGAACGCGGAGCCCGGGTCGGCGCCAGGCCCGTGTACCGCGGCGCGCCGACCACGGCGTCGGCTGCGGTCGCCGGGCCGCGCGTCGGCAGCGGGCCGATCGTCGGAGGAGGCGCCAGGGTCGGCTCGACGGCGGCCGCGATCGCGAGAGCCGGCGAGGGCGCCGGTCCGGCACCCGCGCCGCCGAAAACCGCGCCGGCGCCCGGCGCCGCCGTCGGCTGCCCGGCCTGCGCGGACGTGACGGCGTTGGATCGCCGCCACGACCAGACGAAGAACCCGAGTGCGACCAGGAGGGCGGCGAGACCGAAAAGATAGAGAGCTCCGGCGGAGCGCCCCGACGGCCCCGAAGGCGCGGAGTCGCGCTCGGCGGGCGGCGGCGGCTCGACGGAGTCGGCTGCATCGGCCGCATCGGCGGGCTCGGGCGTGGCGACCGTCGTCGCGACGCGGGGGGGCGGGCCCGGGGCGACGGGAGCCGTCGCGACCGGAACCGGGGGGCGGGGAGGAGGGGGCCGGGCCGCCGCCGGGGCCGGGATCGCGGCGAGAGGCATCGCGATGGTCCGCTCCGCCTCTGCGATCTGTTCGGCGACTCGCCCCACTTCGCGCAGGAAGTCCGCGGCGTCCGCAGGCCGTTTGTCCGGAGACTTCGCCAGAAGGCGGGCGAACACGTCGCGCGCGGCGGGCGGCAGGTCCGAGCGGATCGCCAGCGGATCGCGCGGCTCGGTGTGAAGGATCTGGTAGACCAGCGTCGTGATGGAGTCGCCGGGAAACGGACGACTGCCCGTCATCAGCTCGTAGAAGACGACTCCGAGCGAAAAGAAATCGGACCGGCCGTCGAGCTTCTCCCCGCGGATCTGCTCGGGCGACATATAGGCGGGACTGCCGATCATCTGGCCGGTGCGCGTCAGGTCCACCGTCGCCGCCAGGAGCTTTCCGATGCCGAAGTCGGCGACCTTGACCCGCCGGTCGCGCGTCAGCAGGATGTTGCCCGGCTTGACGTCGCGGTGCAGAACGCCGCGCTGGTGCGCGTGCTGCAGGGCGAGCGCCGCCTCGCGGACGACCTCGACGCGTTCCCGCAGCGACAGCAGCCCGCGAGGGCTCGTCGATCCCTGTGAGAGGGCGACGCCTCCGCGATCGCGCGGCGCCAGAAAGTGCGTCAACGCGTCCCCGTCGATGTATTCCATGGCAATGTAGAGCAGCCCTTCCGCCTGTCCCGCCTCGTAGATCGTGACGATGTTCGGGTGCTGGAGGCGGCCCGCGAGCTTCGCCTCGTTCAAGAAACGGCTCTCGAGCTCCGCCGAGGAGCCCCCGACGCCCTGGGGACGCACCGTCTTGATCGCGACCGGCCTTTCGATCTGCGGGTCGTGCCCGAGATAGACGACTCCCATCGCGCCTTCGCCGAGAAGGCCCGCGACCTGGAACCGGCCGATCCGCGATCCCGGTGGAAGGTTCATTCTTCGAGCTTCTCCGGCTCGCTCTCGGTCCGGGCAAAATCGCGTTCCCGGCGGTCGAGAATCGTCCTCGCTTCCTCGGCGCGCTCCGGTGGGACCATCACCCGGCTCATCCCGAACGCGCCGAGATTCTCCGGCCACGGCGATCCGCCGGCGGGCCCTTCCACTTCGCACGGGATGTCTTCGGACTTCAGCAGCCCGGCGATCAGCGTCGCCTCCTCATCCTGCCCCGTGGAAGCCACCTCGACCCACTCTTCGCCGTCGTTTCTCGCCATGTTTTCTCTCCGGGGAGTTATCCGCAGTCAGTTTTCAGTTCAAGAGGTTTTTTTTGCGGAGACGCGCAGGCGCGCCTTGCCCGCGTCCGCGACCCGCCCGACGATGCGCGCGGCCGGCGCGCCCGCCGCCCGGCATCGTTCCACGTACGACGCCGCGTCGGAAGCGGCGACGGACACCAGCAGCCCTCCGGAGGTCTGCGCGTCGCAGAGCAGCAGGAGGTCCTCGTCCGTGACACCGGGGCCGACCTCGGTCCGCGGACGCAGGTTCCGGAGATTGACCCGCGAACCGTCGGGAGCGATTCCGCGCGCGGCGAGGTCTCTCGCGCGCGCGAGGAGCGGAACCTCATCCACGAAGAACTCGCCCGTCACCCCCGACGCCTCCATCATTTCAAACGCGTGGCCCAGAAAGCCGTAGCCGGTGACGTCGGTCGCGGCATGAACCTCCAGGCCCTTCATCGCCTCCGCCGGGCCTCGGTTCAGCGCCGACATGACCGCGACGGCCTCGTCGAGACCGCCGTCCGCCAGAACCGGCCGGCGGAAGAAACGGGAGACGCTCGTCGCGCCGAGCGCATCCGCCCGCCCGGCGGAAATGGTGACGCCGACGCCCAGCGGCTTGGTCAGGACGAGCAGGTCTCCGGCCCGAGCCCGCGCGTTGGTCACGATGGCCGACTCGTCCGCGAGGCCGGTGACGCACAGCCCGTACAGGGGAATGTCGTGGTCGATCGAGTGCCCGCCTCCGATGACGGCGCCCGCTTCCGCCACCTTTTCCGCTCCGCCGCGCAGGATCGCCTCGAGGACCTCGGTCGGCAGCTCCCCGGTCGGGAAGGCGGCGAGGGCGAGGGCGAGCACCGGGCGCGCGCCCATCGCGTAGACGTCCGAGAGCGCGTTGGCCGCGGCAATCTGGCCGAAGATCCACGGATCGTCCACGACCGGAGTGAAGAAGTCGACGGTTTGGACCATGACCTGGCCCGGGCCGATCCGATAGACGGCCGCGTCGTCGGCATGGCGGTTGCCCACCAGCAGATCGGGATCCGCTGGGGCGGGGAGCTTCGCGAGAAGCGCGGAAAGGTCGAACTGACCGATCTTGCAGGCTCAACCGGCGCTCGACGCGAACGTCGAGAGCGCGGGATGAACCGACGGGCGATGTGTCACGGTTCGATTATATGGAGCGAGCCGGGACGTACAGGTGGGGACCCGGACGTTCGCAAGGGGTTCACGCGATTTGCGGGCGCCGCTCGGGATTACCGCTCAGTCACGACATCGCTTCCTTTGGGCATATTCGGGCGCAACGCGCGGGCGCCGCCGGGCTAGCGGAATCGGCGCTTGGCCTCGTCCACCGCGGTCGCGACGCCGAGGCTCGCCGCGGCTGAGAGCAGCTGCCGGGCGTGGTGGCGCCCCAGGTAGATCCCTGCCGCAAAAGCGGCGCACACCGCCAGCAGGGGCTGGTCGCGGATCACGCGTTTCCAGTCTGAAGGAAGGGCTCGTTCGATCGGTTCGACACGCGTCATGAGACCACCCGAATATTGGAAAAGGCGGGGGCGCGCGGCGTTCACCCCGCCTCACCCCGCCTGCCCGTCCGTCGATCAGTCGTCGCCGCGGAGCAGGAACCCGAACAGGAGCCCGACGCCGAGCGAGACGGCGATGGAGGTGCCCGGATTCTCACGAATGTACTTGCGGGCATCCGTCCAGAGGTATCCGTAGTCCTTCTCGAGACGCTTGCTGGTCGACTTCACATTCTTGCGGAAATCCTCGCCCGCATCGCCGAACTGGTCGCGAGCGCGGCTGTACGAGTCGCCGAGGACCTCTTTCGTCTGGTCGATTTTTTCTTCCACGAAGTCCCGGGCGCGGTCAAACGGTGTGTCTTTGGCCATTCCTCACCTCCTAAAAGCGAATTTCGATCATATACCCTAGGGGCCGTGACGCTCTCCTGCAAATCCCCCGCCGTTTTCCGCGGCCGCGGGCCGTCGCGGAGAGGCGGAACGAGCCCGCGCCTGCGGGCCGACTGAGCTCCCGTGCCGCGCCACTTGACCGCCCTGGAGCGCGCGCGGGAACGGTGGCCGCGGCTCCCCGACCGTCTCGTGAGCACCGCCGTCCTGGTGAAGGAGACGGCGGGAGAAACGGTCCGGGGATTCCGCGCGGACCGCGGCGCGGACCTGGCGAGCTCCCTCGCGTTCGCCACCCTGCTGACGGCGGTGCCGCTGCTGGCGACGTTCTCCCTCGTTCTCGCGACGTTCTTCCGGGAAAACGTGACCGGGATCCTGGACGCCGTCAACGCGATCCTCCCGTACCACACGGCGCGCGTGACGGCGAGCCTGCGCGAGTTCGTCTCGGAATCCACGACGATCTCCGGTATCGGGCTCGTGATCCTCGTGCTCGCCTCCCTGCGGCTCATCTCGACGATCGAGCGCATCGTGAACGCCGTGTGGGGAGCCCCGAGCCGGCGAGACTGGCTGTCGCGGATCGCGCTGTATCTCGTGATCCTGTTCGCCCTGACCCTTCTGTTCGGAGGGTTCGGCCTGGGGATCCAGATGCTCCGCACGGCGCGCGCCGGCACGTCCCCCGCCGGCAGTCTCGCGGTCTGGTTCTTTCCGTTTGCGATCGAGGTCGCGGGTCTGACGCTCCTCTACCGATTCCTTCCGAACGCACTCGTGCGCTGGTCCTCCGCCACGATCGCGGGAATCACCGGCGGCGTCCTTCTGGAGATCCTGCGGGCGATCTTCGGGGTCTACGTCCGGGCCCTCTCGCGGGTCAACCTGATCACGGGCTCGCTCACGTTCATCCTGCTGTCTCTCATCTCGGTCTTTCTGGTCTGGGTGGTGATCCTGATCGGTGTCGAGCTGACGCACGTCCTCCAGACGCATTCCGCGAAGAAGCGGTCGATCGGTGGAATCCGCGCCGGCCGGGCCGAGAACGCCATCCGCATGCTCTTGAGATTGTCCGCGGGCGGCGTTCACGGCATCGACGCGCTCTACCGCGAACAGGAGGCGACCTCGCACGAGGCCGAACAGATCCTGGAATGTCTCAAGGAGAACGGGCTCGTCCGGTCGCAGGGGTCGCGCGCCTACAGCCTGGCCGTCTCACCGGAGAACCTCACGGTGGCCCAGATCGTCGATGCCGTCTCGCCGAATCTCTACGCGATCTCCCCGGAGGAGCAGGACAGTGTCGTGACGATCCTGGAACCCATCTTCGAGCGCCTCGACGCGGAGAGGCGATCGCTGCTGTCGGCGACGCTCGCGGACCTGAAGGCGGGGTGAGAAGTCGGCAATCGGGAAACGGGAAAGGGGAAACGAAGGGTCGCCTATTCCGCGAAGGCGCGGCGGGATTTCTCGACCTCTCGGAGATATCCGTCGCGTGAGCCGCTCGCCGCGTCTTCCGACCAATCCAGCTCTTTTCGCAGGAGCTCCTGGACGCGGGGCAAGGCGGCGACGCCCTGGTCCGCGGCCTGCCAGAAGACGTGTGTGCGGCGGATGAGGACGTCCGCGGCGCTGCGGGCGTCTTCGCATCGGGCGGCGAACACCACCTCCGCCTCGATGTCCGGAAGGCCGGCGGCGAGCGATCCCGAGAGGCTGCCTTCCGAGACGACCGAGAGCACACCGGCCGACCGGGTTCCATAGCGCCGGGCGAGGTGTCGCGCCGTTTCCTCCGAGATCGGGGCGCCCTGCCCGTCCCGCGCGAATCGCTCGACGAACGCCTCCATCGCGCCCTCGGGAGCGCCCGGAAACATCCGATCGGCGGTCGCGCTCTTCCCGCATCGGACCCCGAGGCCCCTCAGCTGGGACGCGACCGCGTCGCCCGCACGGCGGCCCATCCTCCGGTGCGTCGTCAACTTTCCCCCCGTGACGACGATGCGGCCGGGAGAGACGTCGAGCGACTCCTCCCGGCTGGTGGACGCGACGTCCTTTCCCGCCTCGAAGCGCAGCGGACGCAGGCCCGCGAAGGACGCGATGATGTCCGCGCGCCGCGGCGCGCTCGATGGAAAGGCCTCCCGGGCGCGCGCGAGCAGGTAGTCCACCTCCGCGGGCTCGGGCCCGACACCGTCGACCGGCCCGCGGTAATCGGCGTCGGTCGTGCCGATGAGCGTGACGGGTCCGCTCGGGATCACGAAGACGAGCCTCCCCCGCTCCGCCGGAATGGCCACGGCCCGGCGGACCGGAAGGACCGCGAACGGCACAGTGATGTGAGCTCCCTTGGAGAGCCGCACGGTCGGAGCGGCTGCGGGATCCTCCGCGCGGCGCAGGGCATCGGTCCACGGCCCGGCGGCCTCCACCGTGACACGCGCCTGAATCCGGAGCTCCCGGCCGGTCTCGAGATCCCGGGCGGCCGCCCCCTCGACGCGCCGGCCGGCGCCGGACCGCAGCAAAGATCCGACGGACACGCGGGAGACCGCGACGGCGCCAAGGGCCGAAGCGTCGAGCACGTTCTCGAGGGTGAGGCGGGCGTCGTCGGTCGAGGCGTCCGAGTAGAACGCGCCCCCGGCGAGGTCCGATCCGGCGAGCAGCGGCTCGGCCTCGACGGCGGCCCGGGCGGAGAGGCCGCGGTGCCGCCGGCCGCGGCCCAGCGCCAGAAGATCGTAGAGGGTCAGCCCGGCGGTGAGACTCCGCGGAGAGACCCATCGGCCGCGCAGGATCGCGAAGACGAAGTCGAGTGGCGACACGAGATGCGGCGCTAGTCGCAGGAGGCGCGCGCGCTCGGCGAGCGACTGAAAGACCAGGAGCAGGTCCCCCTTCGCCAGATACCGCAGGCCGCCGTGTACGAGCTTCGAGGAGCGCCAGGAGGTCCCGGACGCCCAGTCCTCCCGCTCTACGAGCGCGACCGCAAGCCCTCGCGAGGCGAGATCGCGCGCGGTCGCCGCGCCGGTGATCCCCCCTCCGACGACGAGCGCGTCGAACGTCCGCGACTCGAGCGCCGAGAGTCGCGACGCCCGCGGAGGAAGAGGGGCGCCCGCGCGAACGTCGTCGGCCGTCACGAGGGTGGCAGCTCGGAGGAATCGTCGACGGCGTGCTCCACGTCGCGAATCCTATCGGGCAAAGCGAGCCAGCAGGCCGGCCGAGTCGCTTCCGGCGGACCGTCGCTTCGTGCTATCCTCCGCGCCCTCTCCAACAGTGTGGGGCTGTAGCTCAGTTTGGGAGAGCGCCTGAATCGCACTCAGGAGGTCGTCGGTTCGATCCCGATCAGCTCCACCAAGTTAGCTCTCGCCCCAGAATCAGGGTAACGCAAACGGTCATGCAGGCGGGACGGCACTCGGTTGGACATCAGTTGACCGTGTCGAAGCGTGATACTTCAGCAAGAATGCAAGGCTTGCCCGCAACGCCCCCGGCGCGTAGGCTCACGCGAAGGCGATCGTGAGAAACACCAAAGCAGCATCCGGCGCGCGCGAAGCAGTTATCCCGAGAACCAGAATCATCCAGCCGCCGCAGTCTTCCCTCTTCCCGCCCCGCGTCGCGCACCCAGCGAAGCTCCTGGGAGGAAAACCCTCCTATCGAACGCAGTTGGGCGCGATGTTCGAAGGCGATGCTCTTCGTCTACTTGCGAAGCTTCCCGATAGAACGGTCGATCTCGTTGTGACGTCGCCACCGTACGCCCTCCACTTCAAGAAGGAATACGGCAACGTCGACAAGTCGAAGTACGTGGAGTGGCTACGTCCGTTTGGACGCGAGATCCTCCGGGTGCTCAAGCCTGAGGGCAGTTTCGTCCTCAATATCGGCGGCAGCTACAACGCCGGCGCTCCAACGAGGTCGCTTTACCAGTTCCGGGCTCTCCTGATGCTCTGCGACGATCTCGGCTTTCACCTGGCGCAGGAGTACTTCTGGTACAACCCGGCAAAGCTCCCGAGCCCTGCTGAGTGGGTAAACGTTCGGCGTGTGCGGCTCAAGGACTCCGTCGAGTATGTTTGGTGGCTCTCCAAAACGACCAATCCGAAGGCGGACAACCGCAAGGTCCTCGTGGACTACAGCCAGGACATGAAGCGGCTTCTTCAACGTGGGTATCGAGCCAAGGAGAGACCGAGCGGTCATCGGATCACGGAGAAGTTTACGGACCGCGGCGGCTCGATCCCCTCAAACATCCTGGAGCGAGGAAACAACGAGAGCAACTCCGAGTACATCCGGCGTTGCGAGGAGAACGGGCAGAAGCCTCACCCTGCCCGGTTCCCCTCGGCGCTGCCAGAGTTCTTTATCAAGTTCGTGACTGATGTCGGAGACCTTGTGGTCGACCCGTTCGCCGGGAGCAACACGACCGGGGCGATCGCCGAGAAGTTCGAGCGCAGATGGCTGTCTTTTGAAATCGAGTCCCGATACGTGGAGAACTCCCGCGTGCGCTTCGGTAGAGCCTGAAGGCACCTGATTGCTGAAAACGCTCGACGATCTGCTCGACGTAGTCGAGAAACTCTACGAGGGTCAAAATCCACCAAAACCCTTCCTACTTCTTCAGGCCGTCAGACGTTTGCGCAAGGGCGAGCCTGCGCGCGAAGTCGCTCGGGCGGCCAAATCGACGATGAAGAACATCGAGGCACTATCCTCCAGCGCCGACCCGGTCGCTCAAGTCTTCAAGACCGATCTCGCCGCAGCTGCCGCTCCAGAGAAGATGACCAAGGCCCGCGCCACGCTTGGGCAGCTTCTCCTTGGAGTGATAGCGGAGCGTGCCTTCGAAGAGATCTACAAAACGACAATGGGGACGAGCGAGCTGCGGCTTGAGGATTTTCGCGACTCACGTAATGAGACTGATTACCGCGTCCTGAACGGCAAGGGTCTCCCTGTCTTTCGGATCAACATCAAGTTCCACGGGACCCAGTTCCGCAACGCGATCGCCCTGGTGGGCTTGGATCCAGCCGACTGTTTCGCTCTGGCCACGTACAAGATCTACCAGGCGCTTCAGAAGCAGGACAAGGAGGTTTTGCCCTACATCTTCGCGATCGTGGGCGTTGCCGACCTCACCGGTGTCCTTGTCGGTGAGGCATTCCCTGAAGAACTCGTTCATCTGAACTCCTTGATCCTCGGATCAAAAGTGTCCGGGAAGCGCGACGTCGAAGACCGGATCGTGCTTTATCTGCTCGATCAGCCGCAATCAGAGTCAGTGCGCGCGACCGTCGGCGAGTTCACACGGAGGATCCGTGAGGCGGAGTGGCGAGTGATCTCGGCGCGGAAGGCCGACGACCTCCTCAGGAAAAAGCTTTTCGATCGAGTCTACGCGGTCCGTGTTCGAGCGTTTGCTCGAAACTACCGGAACGCGGAGCTCGACATGCACTTCTCTCTAAAGGGTGATCTAACCCGGCTGGAGGAGTTCCTGGACCTGCTCAAGACCCGAGGCCTTCACGGGTTAACTGCCCACCTGGAGCGAGGCCTCGTGTAAGGCGCAGGCGCAAGCGAACGCCTGCGCCGCGTTGCTTTGTGCTCTGCGCCGCGCGGAGTTCCGGCGCCGGGTGACCGGCGCCGGCTTGTACGTAATGCCGGTTACGTAAACCGCGAAGCGGCGGCTCCGGGGACCGGGTCAGGGGGCGGGTCCGATAACCGCGCGGTTATCGGGCAGCGGGCTTTGCATGCCGCGTGACGGTGGGAGGTCCGAGGAGCGACCCGCCGGCGCGCGGCGTGCACTCGCGGCCGTCTCGGTCGCCGGCTCGCAGCAGCGAGCGGGTGAGCCCCGGCCCCCGGAGCCGCTCGGCGCGGCGCTCTCACGAACTGGAGAGGCGGCGGCGGTGTTCGAGGGCTGGAGCGCGGCACGGCGCGTGCTCGTCGCTGCAGGCGCCGTGACGCGCGGAAATCGTGCCGAGGCCCGAGCCGGGGGTCGGATGCGGCGCGGGTGTTGCCCCGGCGCGCGAACGCGCGCCGGGATCAGCAAGGACCGTGACGCCGGAAGGTATGTTGCTCATCGCCAAGCCGGGGGCGCTCCGGAGCCGAACCTAAAGAACTGCACGTGACCACAGTTATCACATAGAAATGCTCTGGTAGTCGCGTAGTTGGTGAGTCCTGCCGTCTGAGTGTCCACCTTTTTGTAAGCACCGACACCACACACGTGACAGGGTCGCGTGTCGTTGTCCGTCAAGACCTGAACTCTGCCGCGCACCGCTCGGATCTCGTCGTCGACTCGTGCCAGGAGGTCTTGCGCTGTCGTGATGGTCATTTGAGTCTCGCGCTCCACAACGACGCAATCGAGTAATCGATTGATGCGCTGCATGCTGTCGTTACCAGGGAACAGCTTTTCCAAGTTGTACTCGTCCTCTTCGCGGTGATACCAGAGCTGCAACTTGGGCCGACCTGAGAGCATCCACCACAAAACCTTACCGAGAGAGAAGAGGTCTGCCGTCGGCCCGATAAGGCTACGCCTACCCATAAGCCACGGAGCCATCCAATCTCGACTCCCAGCGTTCTCAAGCGTCTCGGTTAAGCGGGGTGAGTCCTCCTCCAGATAGAACGCGAGCCCCGCGTCGCCTAACACCAGCTGCCCTGCAGGATCTGAGTAAATGTTGTCAGGCTTGATATCGCGATGCACGATGCCCTTGCTATGCAGCGCAGCTACGCCACTCACGAGACCGCGAAAAGCCACCAGCGCGGCGTCCGCTTTGCCAGCGAAGGACTCCTGGTGGCAGGTCAGTTCGCGAGCCGGGAAATATTTGGTAACGCACCAGTGCTCCACATCGTTCGAGTCGAGGAGACTCAAGATGTTCGGGTGGTCTATAGCGGAATATGCGCGGAGCTCTTTCAGAAATCGACCAATCGCCTTCTCGAAGTTACCCCCTCCTGCAACGGGCGTGAGTACTTTCAGAGCACCCATGTTGGTCGGGTCGTTAGCAGCCCGAAAGGTGTCTAGTGCCGCTCGAACTTCATCCGACCAGCTGGAAATGTCCGCGCCCGAGGTGTTTCCCTGACGAAGTTCGAAGCATGCTCGGGCGAGCCGTGTCGCGGCCCCCTCGACGGACACCTTCCGTGTGTTGAGCACCCGAAAGACCTCACCTTGGCCGCCGCTGCCCAAACGATCGAGAACGAGCCATGGACCGTATGCGTTGGGCTTGGCCATATCTACCTCCGACGATCGAACCGGAACGCTGACTTCAAGGCCGGAAAACGCGGCTAACTCGAACGCGAGGCATCTTACCGGCGTCACGTGCCGTGCTTACACCGGCGCGTGGCGTGCGCCCGGGCGCCGCCCACGCCGCATAAGCATCATGGCATCGGCAGCTCGACCGGCGCCCGGTATCCGCGCGCACGCGCCGTGCATCGAAGAAAAGGCCACGGCGCGCGCCGCGCTCCAGCGTGGCGATCATCCCCGCGGCCTCTTCAGTTCGTGAGAGCGCCGCGCGCAGCGGCCCGAGGGACGGCGATCGGCCGCGCCGAGTACGGCGCGCCTGCACGGGGCGGCCGCGAGAGCACGCCGGGCGCCGGCGGACCCTTCTCGGACCCCCCGCCGTCACCCCTCCTGCAGGTCTCGCTGTCCGATAACGCACCGTTATCGGACCCGCCCCTTCACCGGCCCCCGGGCTCGTCCCTTCGGGGTTTACGTAACCTGCGTTACGTACAAGCCCGGCGCCGGCTCGACGCCGTCGCCGGAACTTCGCGCGCCGCGAGGCGCCAGGCACCGTGCGCCAGACGCGGGCGAGTACGTCCGCGCTCGGGCGCCGGAGGCGCTTATCGCTGCCCCTTCTTGTGCTGAAGAATCGGCTCCTCGGGCGGGCCGTACTCGAAAGCGATCTTTGGAGCCTGGCGGCGGGTTGGGTCTCCGGCGAGGAACTCGACGTTAACGATGGATCTGTTGTCCGAGAGCAGTCTCTGAAAGGGATTTGGAAATCCATGCTTCGGCCCCATTCGATATTCCTCGTTGAGATCTGCTGCTTCAATCTCCCCTGCAAGAAGCTGCGCTACGAATTTGGCGGGCAGCTCCACTCTTTCGTGATCCGGCTTACTGCCGCTTTTGACCGTCATGCTTCCTCCAATGCGCTTGCGTCTTGCGGCGCCCGGAGGCGCCCGCGACCACTCGTTCCAACTCGGCCCGTAGTCCCAGCGATTGAAATCCAGGGAAGCGAGAGCCTCAAAATCTTCCGAAGCAATGGGGCGATGCGCGACCGGGTTAACGAGAAGAATCGGTCGCGCAGTCCGTGATGGCTGGTTCGGATGCAGGTATTCGATCGGAACGAGGAACGCCGCTGACAAGACAGGGTACTTTCGGAAGGCTTCAGAGGCGCCCGCTCTCTCGTGATCACTCTCGCGCTACGACCTTCCGTCATGGAAGGGCTACCTTCGCTTCCGATGAACACAAGATAAGGTTCGTTGAGCTGCGCCTTTTTCGCTTTGCGTCCTTTTGCGACCAATGTCCGGAAGACGATGTGCTCCTCGACGGCAGTGGGTGCGTCCGCAACCAAGCTGTGTCCTGAAACCAACGGTCGTGTGGATCCCTTCGGGATGTAGAACAGCCGGAGGGTGTAGCCGTGCGGGAGCAAGTCGCACGCCGAAGCGAGTTCAGGCCGGGCGACCAGAGAGCGGAGAAAATTTTGAAGCGGAGGAGACGCGAAAAAGCGCTTGAGCTCATGTTCCTTCGGGAGGATCTGCTTGGGCCCGGCGGGCGTTTGCTCTCCGAGTATCTCCCAGCCGATGGAGCCAGCCGGCATGCCCCGGCTCTGCAGTTCCTTGGCCAATCGCGCGATCAGAGCACGGCGGCGCTTTTCGTTCTCGAAGAATCGGTCTTCGACGTAGGCCGCTTCGGCACGGAGGGGTTGCGAAACCAGTCGAGGGATCCAGAAGTCAGGCGTCTTCCCTGACTCGGTAGAGCTCTCGTACTCGACGGTGGCCATCGCCTGTAAGGCATCGAGAACGACGAGTTCCCAGATGAAGGGTGTAGGGCTCTGCCCCAAGAGGTTCCCACGAATCTTCTCAAGACGGTGTCCCGTCGCTGCCTCACATCGTTCGAGCAGCAATCTAACCTGTCTTTCGGTAAGCACCTGAAACCCCGACTCTAAGCCGCCGCGGGACTACCCGCCGGCCTTCCGCTTCGAGCGCTCGGCAATCGCTTCGATCATCCGAAGCACCGCGGCCGGATCGTAGCGCGAAGCTCCTCGAGCCGCTTCACCCTCCGCGTCCGACAAGCTCTCCCCACCGGTGCGGCGGCCGCGCGCCGCGCGGGCATCTTGCGGCCGACAATCTTCATCAGATATCGCCCATCGACGCCTGAATCGTACCAACGACGCTCGAAGGCTCGGGGGGCCGATCATCGGCGCGCTCTCGTGGCCAGCCGTGTCGCGATGGAGGAGCGATCCCTCGACGATGAAGGTCACCGTCTCGAACCCGCGGTGGGGGTGGGGCCCGAGGGCAAACCGGTGTTGCCCGGCGGATAAACCTGCGGCCCGTCGTGGTTTAAAAAGAGATACGGGTCGACCTGGTCGATCTCTTCGTTCGGGAGCGCCCCGCCGGTCACGAGATTTCCGATGTCGTAGCGCATCCCGCGGTACTGCCGTCTCACCGTCCGGGCCGCCGAGACGGGCTGCCGATCTCTGGTCGATGTTCAGAGCTCATGTCACATCCCCTGTTCCACTTCCGATGACGTGGATTACAGCAGAGCAAGAGGACCGCCATCGAATTCTACGATCTGCGTTTTCCCCCGCGCCGTTTTGGCCTAAGAGGATCCCCGAGACTCCGGCGAACCCGAACACGTCGTTCCGAGGAGCCAGAGCCCGAGCAGCACCCGACCCCGTTGTAGTCTCGTCGCATGGCCGAGCCGACCGATTCTCCCGCCGCCGGATTTGCCTCGCTCGGCCTGTCCGACGCGCTCGTCGCCGCCGTGACGGCTCTCGGATACGAGGAGCCCACACCGATTCAGCGCGAGGCGATCCCGGTCCTGCTCTCGGGGCGCGACGTGCTGGGCCAGGCGGAGACGGGCACGGGCAAGACCGCCGCCTTCGCGC
>JBBRDK010000035.1:0-35598 GCA_038203955.1 Thermoanaerobaculia bacterium
GAGCGGATGATCTTCATCGGGGTACCCGAAACGGAGGGACGACGTCGACAAGGTACCGGCGCCGGCTTGGACCTCTGAAGGACGTTCAGACTATCAGGAAGAAGAGCGCTGTGCCGGTTCCGGCTCATTGTTTCGATGATCGGGCCGGGCATTATGCAAGCAGCGACCGGACTGTCGTCGCATGTCCCTCTTTGTAGCATTAGTACACAGTCCGTTCGTCCGTCCTGGTCAGAATACGAATCGTGGTGCGCGATTCGAGATCGCGAGGGAGGAGTGGGTTCCGCGAAAACATCCCGCCCGCGGGCGCAACGCTCTCGTTGGCAGAACCTGCCGCCGCCGCGTCCGTATCACTTCTCCGATCACTCGATCGAGCGAAGAAGGAGGACCGGTGAAAATCACGCGAGTTCTGGCGTCGGTTTGCGCTCTCGTCGTCGCCGCGAACGCGTTGGCTGGCGAGAGACTTCGTTACGTGATCTACACCGCGGACGGGACGCGGGCCGGCGAGCAGGTCTCGGATCACGGTGACGACGGGCGCGTCAGAGTTCGCTTCGTCTTCAAGGACAACGGCCGCGGGCCGGAGCTCGAAGAGGAATACCGGCTCGCGCCGGACGGCACCTTCGCCGAGTACCGCGTCAAGGGCACGTCGACGTACGGCGCGAAGGTCGACGAGAAGTTCACCCGCGCCGGAGAACGCGCCGCGTGGGTTTCGACCTCGGAACGCGGCGAGAGGAGGGTCTCGGGACCGGCGATGTACGTGCCTCTGAACGGCACGATCGACGCGAACTCGGTTTCGATCGCCGCGACCGCGAAGGCTCCCGGCGGCAAGCTGCCTCTGCTTCCCGCCGGCACCCTCACCCAGCGGCGTCTCGACGAGGCCGAGGTCACCCGCCAGGGCAAATCGCAGCGGGTTCATCTTTATGCCCAGACGGGACAGGGATTGACGCCCTCGTTTTTCTGGGTGACCGCCGGGGAGGCGCCGCGCGTCTTCGCGTTCATCTACCCCGGCTACATCGCCGCGATCGAAGAAGGGTGGGACGACAACCGCGCCGCTCTGGAGGCCCGGCAGAAGAAGGCCGAGGCGGCGCTGCTGGAGGAGATGGCCGGGCGCCTGATGAAGCCCCTCGACGGGCTCACCGTCATCCGGAACGCCCTGTGTTCGACAGCGAAAAGGCCATGCTCGGCCCCGCGTCGAACGTGTACGTCCTGCGCGACCGCATCAGCGCCGTGACATCGGCCGACACCCCGGTGCGAGGCGCCGACCGGGAGATCGACGCGGCGGGGCGCGTGCTCCTCCCCGGGCTGTTCGACATGCACAGCCACAGCGACCGGTGGCAGGGCGGCCTGAACATCGCCGCGGGCGTTACGACGACGCGCGACATGGGTGGCGACAACGCCACCGTGCAGCAGATCATCGACGAGACCGAGTCCGGACGACTGCTCGGGCCTCATATCGTTCCCGCGGGGTTTCTCGAGGGCGACGGCCCGAACGCGGCGCGCGGGGGCTTCGTCATCAAGAACCTGCAGGAAGCGAAGGACGCGGTGGACTGGTACGCCGCGCACGGCTACCCGCAGCTCAAAATCTACAACTCGTTTCCGAAGGAGCTCGTTCGCGAGACGGCCGCTTACGCGCACAGCCGCGGGATGCGCGTGGGCGGGCACGTTCCCGCGTTCCTGCGCGCTCAGGAGGCAGTGGAGCAGGGCTTCGACGAGATCCAGCACATCAACCAGGTCCTGCTGAACTTCTTCGTCACTCCGACGACGGACACGCGCACCCTCGAGCGCTTCTATCTCGTGGCGGAGAAGACGGCCGGCCTCGACTTCGATTCCCGGCCGGTGCAGGACTTCATCGCGCTGCTCCAGAAGCAGCCGACTGTGATCGACACCACGCTCGGCACCTTCGATTTCCTCCGACAGCGCGACGGCGACGTCCCGCAGCTCCTGGCCGCCGTGTTCGAGCACCTCCCCATCGACGTGCAGCGCGGCCGCCGCGTCGGCCAGATGAAGATTCCGGACGCGGCGACGGCGGCCCGGTACGAAAAGTCGTACGCGAAGATGATCGAGTTCGTCGGCCGCCTCTACCGGGCCGGCGTCCCGCTGGTCGCCGGAACGGACGAGATGGCCGGGTTCGTCCTCCAGCGAGAGCTCGAGCTCTACGTCCAGGCGGGGCTGACTCCCTCTCAGGCGCTGCAGATCGCGACGTGGAACGCCGCCAGATACTCCCGGACGCTCTTCGACCGCGGAACGATCGAGCCCGGCAAGCGCGCGGATCTCATCCTGATCGACGGGGACCCGACGAAGAACATCGCCGACATCCGCAGGGTCGCCCTCGTGATCACTCAGGGCAAGATTGCGGTGCCGGGCGAGATCGACCGGGAGCTGGGGATCACGCCTTTCGTCGACGCCGGCGCCGTCCCCCGGGTCGTCGATCTCCGGAAAAAGGCCACCACCGTCGAATCGGCGCGCTGACCACGCCTCGAAGCCGGCGTCGCGGGACGAGACCGATGCCGACGGGATTTGGCGCTGCTCGTCCGGACGTCCGCTCCCGGTTCACCGTGTCGGCCGGCCGCCCTCCTCTTTCCCGCCGACTTCGCAGATCCCGTGGTTCTGGCATATCTGGCGCATCGCGGCGGCCGCCGTGTTGAACGCCAGAATGATCGAGCCGCCCGTGCGGCCCGCGGTGAGGTCGCCGGCGAGAAACAGTCCGGGGACGCTCGTGCCGAAGCCCGGCGAGAGCCTGGGCTGGGGGCCGTCGAACTCGATGCCCGCAGACTTCAGGAAGTTTTCCGGCGTAGTCCCGCCGAGCGCAAAGATCACGCGGTCGACTTCGAGCGGCGGCCAGCCCGCTTCGCCGAACCGGACCCGGACCCTGCTGTTCGCCGATTCGAGCGACGTCACGTTGGAGGAGAGACGCACCTCGAGTCTTCCTTGGCGCTCGAGAGCGAGCACGCTGTCGCGATTGATCGAGTTGGGCCGCGAGAGGGCCGGCCCTCGATAGGAGAGGGTCACGCGATTGCCGCGCTGCGCCAGGAACTGGCAATACTCGGCCGCGGTGTCTCCGCCTCCGACGACGAGAATGTCCCGGTCGGAAAACTCTTCGCTCGTGACGTCGAACAGGACTTGACCCTTGACCTCGTGGGGGATGGGGTAGGAAGGTCGAGCGGGCCGGCCCAGAATTCCGATCGCGATCACCACGACCCGGGCGCGAAACACTCCGCCGGTGGATTCCACCCGGAGGCGGCCGTCCGGTTCGGTGCCGATTCGGAAGACCTCCTCCTGGTAGCGGACCCGCGCGCCCGAGTCCCGGATCGCCGCGTCGAGGTAAGTCAGAGTCTCCTCGCGCGTCAGGTCCGGAATACAGAGTACGCCTTCGCACTTCGCCTCGATTCCCTTGTAGTTGGCGAGCACCGGCTTGGAGGGCGGGTAGTACTTGCGGATGATCCAGGAGTGCTCGGGCGCCCGCTCCAGAACGAGAATGCGGCCGGCCTTGACCCCGGCGGCGCGCGCTTCCGCGGCGAGAGCGATCCCGGCCGGTCCCGCCCCGATGATCAGGAAATCGAAGTCGTGCGTCACTTTGCGGGGAGTGTCATGGGCTTGGCTACTTCAGCATCCGCTCGAGCTCGTCGGGCTTACGCCCGGTCAGCTCCCAGCGAATCAGCGACGCGGGAACGAGCCCTGCGGCGTCGAACTCCTCCATGAAGGCTTTCATCGCGAACCGGTCTCCCAGCTGCTGACGGCGCTCCGACAGGAGCTTCTCGATCTCGATCTTCCCAATGACGTAGCTCGTTCCGTATCCGGGCTGCTGCAGATAGAGGTGCTGCTCGGCCCGCACCAGGGGTCCGTCCATCCGAAGCCATCCGCGGGGCGTGTGTGCGGAGGCGAATGCGGAAGCCTGCTCGAGTGTCCACTCGTTGCTGTGCATGCGGAGGTCGCCCAGGGCCCGCGCCGCGCGTTCCGCGAGGAGGATGTACACGAGCTCGCGCGAGCGCGGACGCGCGTCGAACATCCCGGCCTGCATCATCCACTCTTCCCAGCCGGTCGCGTGGCCCTCGGTGCGTGTGTTGAAGATGTTGTAGAGCAGCGCCTGCGCGCGAATCGGGCTCGCGTGCGGACGGCGGGCCATACGCCCTTTGTCGAGCCAGTGATACCCGTGGGTGCGCATGACCTCGGGGTCGCGGTAGTCGACCTCCGTGAAGAACTCGCGAACGCCCGGGCTGAAGCTGCCCGTCCTCGCGCGCAGCGCGGGGTCCATCCAGTCCTCGACCGCGAGGATCTCGTGATCGCGGAGGAAGGCGATGTACTCCGTGACGCCTGCAGAGAACCGGCGGGCATGTTCCTCGGCGCTGGCAATCGGCGTCTGCGCTGGCAGTTTTGCGTTGCGCTGCTCCTCCAGGGCGAGCAGGGCATGCGATCGCGCGAGCTCGCGCTCCATGATCGCCACCTGGTCCCTCCAGGTGCCCGGAACCAGCTGTACGTTCTTCAGGTACCAGTCGTAGTTGTCGACCCCGATTCCGGAGACGCCCGTCTTCGACGGCGCCCGGGCTTCCAGCCAGGCGGCTAGTTCGTCCGTCGCCTGTTTCGCGCGCTGGACGTCCGTCAGGAGCGCTTTGATGGTCTGGTCCGCGCCCGGCGCGGCGCCAATCTGCCCCGCCAGCGCCCCCAGGTCCGCGCTCTGCTGCCGGACACTCTTCGCTCCGTAGACCCAGAGGTCCTTCCCGTTGCCGGTCAGGTTCATCTTCGCCTTGGCCAGGAGCTGCGGGATCGCTCGGATGCCCGAGCGGAGCGCGGCGGCGGAGGTAGAGGTCAGCGGGAACCGGAACGTCCAGAGCTCGACGGCCCCCGACGCCGACGGTCCCTCGCGCGCCGGCTGGTCGCTCTCCTCCGTGAAGACGGTGACGTAGAAGGCGGGATTGTTCGCCCAGGGCTTCAACACGCGATGGTCGAAATCGAGGCCGTTCAGCTCCGCGCGGACGACGTGGTAGTCGACCTGCTGCGGAACGGGCCAGCCGACCGGATCGATCGCCGAGAGGCGGCTCCGCCAAGACGCGAGCTCGGCGTGCTGCGCCCCCATCGCGCGCGCGCCGTAATCGGGGACGCCGTCCAGGAGTTTCGGTTTTTGAAATTCCCGCCACCCCCGAAAAAATGAGAGCAGGTCCTCGTAGCGCGCGCTTCCCGAAGGAGAACCGCCCGCGCTACCGACGACCCCTCCCGCGAGAATGAGGCACGCGGCCGTCCTGCGGATGGAGGAGAGAGACACGCGGCACCTCCAGAAACCCTGGAACGCTGTTCGAGAAACGGAACTCTCGCTTTACGCTCAACGCTGAACGCTCAACCGTCAATCCTCGTCGAGATACTCCTGCGGGACATCGTCCACCGGCACCTGCCGCGTTCGGACTCCCTTCCTGCCGGCGTTGCGCCCTTTCTCGACGCCGCTGACGATCCCCGCCTCGTAGGCCTGGCCCTCTTCCACGAGCTCCTCGACGCTCTCCGAGTCCGCGTCCTCGGCCCGCGAAAGACCCTCGGTGTCACCCGACTGACCCGCGGACTCCGCTCCCATGCCGCGCTCGTCCCGGGGAAGACCGACGCTTCGATCGGATTCGCCTGCAGGACGCCGGCGCCGGCGGCTCGCCGCCGCGGAGGCTCTCGTCCTTCTCGCTGTCGAGGGCGCCTTCTTCGCGGGCGCGGACTTCTTCTTTCGCGCCGCCGCGGACCCGGCGGCTCGAGCCGCCGGCTTCGCCTTCGTCCGGCGAGTGGCGCTCATCGTACGGGCCGCGCTCCCGGCCGGCTTCCTTCGCTTCGCGGAGCCTTTTGCCTTGCGGGCCTTCACGCCCTCGCGGGAATGCCGCATGATCGTCTTCCGCTTCGAGCTGGCGGCTTTCCGAGCGGGCCTGCGGGTCGATTTCTTCATGGTCGTGTCCCCCTCGCCGGGATCGTAGCGCTTTCCCGAATCGCCCGAAGCCGACTCGTCATTTGCGGTCGCCGAGGCGCCGGCTGGTCATGCGAAAAACGCTTTCATCGCATCCTCGCTTTTCGAGTGGAGACGTCACCGCGTGATACGGTCTTTCGCGCCAGATCCTCCGACGGACCACCCCGACTCTGGAACGCCCGCCGCCGGCTTCAGGCTGAAAGCGAGCGAACCGGATGAAGAATCTCTCACGCCGGACCGTTCTCGCGGCTGCATTTTCGCTGGCGTTGGCTTCCTTTCCTCTCTTCGCCGCGGAGCGGCTCCGGGCCGGGGAGTGGGAGTTCACGACCAGCCACGCCAGGGGCGAGTCGAACACGTTCAAGCATTGCGTCACGGCCGACGAAGCGACCAGCGTCAATGGCGACACGAAGTGTCCGCGGTGTTCTTCGCCGAGAAGGGGAAGCCGCTTACGGCTCAGGCGCCTTAGAGTTCTCAGTATTCAGTAATCAGTTTTCAGTTTTCAGTTTGAAGTTTTCAATTTTCAGAATGCCGCGGTGTCCGCGACGCTCGCGAGCAGGCCGGCGGGGTTGGTGTAGACGCGGACGTCGCCGGTCTGCGAGTCGGTCACGGTGATCTCGTACTCGACGTTCGAGAGAGCTCCGTAGAAGACCCGGAACTTTCCATTCACGGCGCGGCCGTCGACGACTTTGACGACGAGCTCGATGTTGTTCGAAGAGAAGAACCAGAAGTAACCGGTATCGCCGGTCAAGGAAACGGCGGCCGCCTGGCCGCTCTGGGAATCGGCCGGCGAGGAGATCCGCCATTTCGATTCGAGGCGGAAGCGCCCGCCGTTCGGGAATCGGGAATCGGGAATCGGGAATCGGGAATCGGGAATCGGGAATCGAAGGAATCTACGTTGATCCCCACCGGTCGACGCTCAACGCGGTTTCCTCAACAAGCGCGCCGCCTCGGAGCGCATGCGCTGCATCGCGTCGGTCTCCTGGTCGGAGTAGCGCTCCTCCTTCCAGGGATCGGCGCGCAGATGGTACCCGTTGACCTCCCAGAATCCGGGCGGATTGACCGCGAGAAACTCGAAGGCCCGGACCCATTTCGCGCTCTTCCAGAGGTAAAGCTTCGGCACGACGAGGCGGCAGGGCCCGCCGTGCTCTCGCTCCAGGTCCTGTCCGTCATGCTGGATTGCGAGCAGCGCGTCCTCGACGGCGAGGTCGGCGAGGTCGATGTTCGTCGTGTACCCCTCCGTCGTGTGCGCCATCACCGCGACGGCCTCGGGGCGGGGCTTGACGCGGCGGAGGATCTCCGCGACCGCGACTCCCTCCCAGCGGTTGTCGTACCGGCTCCAGTGCGTGACGCAGTGGATGTCGGACGTGACGAGAACGCGCGGCAGCGCCAGGAACTCGCTCCAGCTCCACGACCGCTCTTCTTCGACGAGGCCGTAGCAGCGAAACGACCAGTTTGGAAGATCGACCGCCGGCGCCTCTCCATACGTCAGGACGGGCCATTTCTCAGTCAGCACCTGTCCGGGCGGCAGCCGCTCACGGCCCGCGCCTTCTTCGCGTGCCGTTCCCGGAGGCTGAATTCTCATCGCGGCAGTTTATCCGGGGAAGTCGAGAGTTGAGAGTTCAGAGTGGAGAGTGGAGAGTGGAAGGAAACCCCTCGCAGGAGGCGGTGCAGCAGCGACACGGACGGATCAATCGTCGATTCGGATTCGGCCCCGGCCTGCCTTCACGCCGGACCGCTGCACCTTGGCGACAAGCCGGCGTTCGCGCGAAGCCTTCGTGGGCCGCGTCTTCCGGCGCCACTTCGGCCGGACGGCCGCGCGCCGGAGGAGATCGGCGAGACGCTCCCGCGCCTCGGCGCGATTCTGGGCCTGGGTCCGGTGCTCGCGGCTATCGATCGTCAGGACGCCGTCGGCGCTCATCCGCTTTCCGGCGAGCGAGGAGAGACGCGCCTTCACGTCTTCGGGGAGCGAGGAGCCGGCGACGTCGAACCTCAGCTCCACCGCAGTCGCCACCTTGTTGACGTTCTGGCCTCCGGGGCCCGACGCGCGGACGAACCGTTCACGGAGATCCTGTTCGGGAATCTGGATCGACGGCGACACGAGCAGCATCGGACTCCTAGACCCAGCGAAAGCGCTTGACGGCCAGCACGAACGACAGCGCGGCCCACACGCCCAGGATGATCAGCCCCGGCGTATGCCCCGCCAGCGTCGCGCCGTCGTTGAAAATGGAGCGAAGCATCCGCAGGTAGGGGGAAAGCGGGAGGACCGAGACGGCGGTCTGCATCCACTGCGGGGCGCTGTCGAGCCGGAAGTAAACGCCCGAAAGCAGCATCATCGGGAAGAACACCAGGTTCGAGATCGCGCCGTAAGTCTCCACGGTCGAGGCGAAGCTCGACAGGGCAAAGCCCATGGCGAGAAACGTTGCCGTCCCGAAGACGACGAGGCCCGCGAACAGGGGATACGACCCCTGGTTGACGATCCCGAACGCGAGCCACGCCGCGACCAGAAGGAGTGCGGTCTGGAGGATGACGACCGTGACGCGCTGCAGGATCTGCGCGAGAAGAAATACCCACTTGGGGAGCGGCGTCACGGCGAGGCGGCGGAACTTGCCCTTTTCGCGATACGCGACCGTGACCATGCCGACGGCGAAGAGGCCCATGCTGAGCAGGTTCAGTCCGATCAGTCCCGGGACGAGAAACGCCGCGTAGCTCGCGGAGCGCGCGTGGCCCGGACTCTCCAGGACGACGGGGATGCGCTCGGGCTCCGGAGCGCCGCTCAGCCGCGCCTGCGCGATCAGGAACGCCTGGCTCGCCGCCTGCGCCGCGACCTGGCCCTGAGCGATCAGATAGCTGTTGAGCCGCAGCCGGTAGCCGCCGCCCGCGCTTTCGATCTGCGCCATGGTCTCGCCCTTTTGCCAGCGCGCCTCGGCCTCCTTCGCCGGAAGAGTCAGCACCTTCAGATGGGACTCCTCGAGCGCCTTGACGAACGCGGCGTCGCGGGCGGACGTCTGCGCCGGCGCGACGCGGACCAGCGTGAGCGGGGGCGGGCCTCCCGAGCGGAAGATCACTCCGAAGCCGAAGAGCATGAGGAGAGGGAAGAGGAACGTCCAGAACATCGCGCCGCGATCGCGGGCGTAGAGACGCCACTCGATCCGAAACTGCCGCCAGAGAAGCTCGAGCGGATTCGGGAGACCCGCGCCCACCGGTTCCGTCATTCGCGGAGACTCCGGCCGGTCAGCTGGAGGAAGACGTCCTCGAGCGTGGCGCGGCGAACGTGCACCTGGTTGTAATCGAGACGCTCGCTCTCGATCGTCGTGAACACTCTCGGAAGGAGCGACTTGGGATCCGGCGTCGGAATCTCCCAGATGTCCCCGCGCTTTTCGACCGCCGCTCCAAGCCGCGTCGCGAAGGCGGAAGGATCAGGCGCGGTGCCCTCGAAGGTCAGCTCCACGACGCTCGGGATCCCGAGGCCGGCGATCAGTTCGGCCGGCGTGCCGGAGCGCAGGATCTTTCCATGGTCGAGAATCGCGAGGCGGTCGCAGAGCGCCTCGGCTTCATCCATGTAGTGCGTCGTGAGCATGGTCGTGCGGCCCTCCGACTTCATCCGGCGCACGACTTCCCAGAGAGACCGCCGCCCCTGCGGATCGAGCCCGGCCGTCGGTTCGTCGAGAAACACGACGTCCGGATCGTTCACGAGGGCGAGCGCGAGGGCGAGACGCTGCGCCTGTCCGCCGGAGAGCGTGACGTGGTACGCGTCCGCCTTGTCCTTCAACTGCACGAGCTCGAGAAGTTCCTCCGTCGGACGCCGCCTGGGGTAGTAGCCGCCGAAGAGGTCGAGCGCCTCGCGCGGCGTGATCTTGTTGTAGAGGCTCGTCGCCTGAAGCTGCACGCCGATCCGCGCACGGATCTTCTGGGAATGCTGCCGCCAGTTGAGGCCGGAGATGGTGATCTCGCCGGCGTCGGGAGTCGTCAGGCCCTCGATCATCTCCAGGGTGGTCGTCTTGCCGGCTCCGTTGGGTCCGAGCAGGCCGAAGACCTCGCCCGAGGCGACGTCGAGATCCACGCCGGCGACCGCGAGGACTTTCGGGAACTGCTTGCGCAGGTCGCGGACGACGATCTGGTCGGACATGCCGCGAGAGAGAGTACCGAAAACCACGCGGACGATCACGTCACGGGAGCCGGGAAACGGGAAACGGCAAACGGGAAACGATGTGCACCAGCGCCGCCGACGTTATCGACATCTCGTCTCGACCAGCCTCGAGACTTCGCGAGCCGTCCGTTTCGTGGAGGAAGGCAACCCGGGCGAGAAGGTTCCGAACCCGAGCCGGAAACCCGGCCGCCCGGCTTTTTTCCAGGAAGGTTTACACTTTCCCCGTTTCTGCCGGCACGACGAACGTTTTCCTGTCGGCGGCGGCATGGCGCCTCGAGATCAAACCGACTTTTCGATCTGGAGTGAGGAGAACATGATCAACCGAACCGGGCAGTGGCGCTCCCTTTGCCTGATCGTCCTAATGGCGGCATCGGCTTCGCGGCCCGCGTCCGCCGCGTCGCCCAACGTCGTCATCAGCCAGGTCTATGGCGGCGGGGGGAACGCGGGCGCGACGTACAAGAACGACTTCATCGAGCTCTTCAACCGGGGCTCCTCTCCCGTGAGTCTGACCGGCTGGTCCGTCCAGTATGCCTCGACCGCGGGAACGACGTGGCAGGCGACGACCCTGTCCGGCTCGATCGCGCCCGGGCAGTACTACCTGGTCCAGGAAGCGGCGGGTGCGGGAGGGACGGCCAGCCTCCCGGCGCCGGATGCGACGGGTTCGATCGCGATGAGCGCGACGGGCGCAAAGGTCGCGCTCGTCAACTCCACGGCGGCCCTCTCCGGCGCTTGCCCCTCGGCGTCCGTGATCGACCTGGTCGGCTACGACGGGGCCACCTGCTTCGAGGGCGGCGCCGCCGCGCCGGCGCTGACGAACACGACTGCCGCGTTGCGCGCGTCCGGCGGCTGCACCGACACCGACAACAACGCGGCGGATTTCGCGGCCGGCGCGCCGGCGCCGCGCAACAGCGCTTCGCCGCTGAACGTCTGCGGCGGCTCGACCAACCCCGCCGGCAGCGGCGCGGCCGCTCCCTCGAGCGCCGAGCCGGGCGACGCCGTTCGTCTGACGGTCACGGTCACTCCCGGCGCCAACCCGACGAGCACCGGTCTGTCGGTGACGGCCAACCTCTCCTCGGTCGCAGGCTCCTCGACCCAGCCCTTCTTCGATGACGGCACCAACGGCGACGTCACGGCCGGCGACGGGGTCTTCTCGTACCAGATCGTCGTTGCCGGCGGAACCGCGCCGGGGCCGGGGACCCTTCCGTTCTCCGTCTCGGACGCGCAGCTTCGAACCGGGTCGGGCTCGATCGCCCTCACCATCGTTCCCGCGACGCCGATGCTGGCGATCCACGACATCCAGGGGGCGGGCTCCCTCTCGCCCTACGCGGGACAGACGGTCAAGACGACGCCGTCGATCGTGACGGCGCTCAAGAGCAACGGGTTCTTCCTCCAGGTCCCGGACGGGCTGCAGGACGCCGATCCCGCCACGTCCGAAGCCGTGTTCGTCTTCACGTCGAGCGCGCCGGGTGTTGCCGTGGGGGACTCCGTGGCCGTGCGCGGCCTCGTCTCAGAGTTCATCCCCGGCGCCGACCCGAACAGCCCGCCGACGACGGAGATCGTGTCGCCGTCTTTGACGCGGCTCTCGACCGGCAATCCGCTTCCCGCGGCGGTCGTTCTGACCGCGGCGGACACGTCGCCCGCGGGCTCCATCGAACAGCTGGAGCGATACGAGGGCATGCGCGTGCACGTCGACTCGCTCACGGTCATCGCGCCCACGTCGGGAACCGTGAACGAGGCGAATGCGACCTCTTCCTCGAACGGGATCTTCTACGGCGTCATCACCGGCCTTCCCCGTCCGCTGCGGGAGCCCGGAGTCGAGATCCCGGATCCGATCCCGGCCGGAGCTCCGTGCTGCGTGCCCCGGTTCGACGCGAACCCGGAGCGGCTGCGCGTCGACGGCGACGCCCAGCCCGGGTCGACCGCTCTCGACGTCACGACCGGCGCCCTCGTCACGAATCTGACGGGGCCGCTCGACTACGCCTTCCGCTCGTACACGATCCTGCCCGACCCCGGCACGCCGCCCGCGGTCACGGGACTCCATTCCGCGATCTCCGTCCCGATGCCGGCGGCCGGCGAGTTCACGGTCGGGTCGTTCAACCTGGAGCGGTTTTTCGACACCGTCAACGACCCGGCGACGAGCGACGTGGTTCTCACGGCTGATGCCTTCGCACGGCGGCTGAACAAGGCCTCGCTCGCGATTCGCGACGTGTTGCGGTCCCCGGACATCCTGGGCGTCGAGGAAATGGAGAACTTACCGGCTCTCGAGGCCCTGGCGGCGAAAGTCAATGCCGACGCGGTCGCCGCGGGCGGTCCGGACCCCGGGTACGCCGCCTATCTCGTCGAAGGCAACGACATCGGGGGCATCGACTCGGGATTTCTCGTCAAAGGTTCACGCGTGACGGTCGTAGAGGTCACGCAGTACGGCAAGGACACCGTCTTCGTCGCCCCCAACGGATCGACGTCGCTCCTGAACGACCGTCCGCCCCTCCTGCTTCGCGCGACCGTCTCGCGGGCGATCGGCCCCCCGTTCCCGATCACGGTCATCGTCAATCACCTGCGGTCCCTTTCGAGCGTCGACGATCCGATCGACGGCTTCCGGGTCCGGGCAAAACGGCGCGCGCAGGCCGAGTACCTGGCCGAGCTCGTGCAGGCGCGGCAGGCCTTGAACCCGGAAGAGCACATCGTCCTCGTGGGCGACTTCAACGCTTTCCAGTTCAACGACGGATACGTCGACGTGCTCGGGACGATCGAAGGTAAACCGACGCCTCCCGATCAGGTCGTGCTCGCGTCTCCGGACCTCGTCGGTCCCGATCTCGTGGACCTCGTCGATACCCTGCCGGCCTCGGAGCAGTACTCGTTCTCTTTCGACGGCAACGGACAGGTCCTCGACCACGTCGTGATCACGCAGAACCTCCTGAACCTCGAACGGCGGTTCGTCTACGCGCGCAACGACGCGGACTTCCCGGAGTCGTATCGCGGCGACCCGAATCGCCCGGAGCGGATCTCCGACCACGACATGCCGCTGGCGTATTTTTCTTTTCCGGCGGCGGACCTTTCGCTGCAGATACTCGCATCCCCCTCTCCGGCCGTCACCGGGGACGTCGTGACGCTGACGCTGACCGTCTCCAACTCCGGGCCCACCTCGGCCGCCGGCGTCACCGTCACCGACACCATCCCCGCCGGCCTGACGCTGGTCTCGTGCGGCGCGACCGGGGGAGGCGTGTGCGGAGGATCTGCCGCCACCCCCACCGTCACGTTCGCGTCGCTCGCGGCGGGACAGTCGGCGGTCGTGACGCTCACGGCGCGGCTCGGCTGCGATCTCGAAAACGGCGCGATCCTCTCCAGCACCGCGACCGTCTCCGGCGGCCCTTTCGACCCCGTCCCGGCCAACAACACCGTGACGACTTCGATCGCGGTCGCGAACCCCGCTCCGGTGATCTCGGGCGCGGCGGTGGACCGGCCCGTCCTTTCACCGCCCAACCACAAGCTGATTCCGGTGACCGTCGATTACGCCGCCGAGGACAACTGCGGCAGCCCCGTCCTCTGTGGCCTGTCGATCAGCAGCAACGAGCCGACCAACGGCGGCGGGGACGGCAATACTCCCTCGGACTGGCAGGTCGTCGACCCGCATCACGTCCTCCTGCGCGCGGAGCGTTCCGGAAAGGGATCCGGCCGGATCTACACGATCGCAATCCGCTGCGCGGACCCGGCAGGCAGCGCCTCGACCGCCACCGTCGCGGTTTCGGTCCGTCACTGACGGTGCCATCGACTCCCCTCACCCCAACCCTCTCCCCGGCGCGCGGGGACGCTGTACGCGGGGTCTCTTCCCCGGATAAGTGCCGCCCCTCACCCCAGCCCTCTCCCCCGGCGCGGCGGGGAGAGGGAGCAGAAGGGGCAGAGCTGCGCTTGTGTCGACATGGTGGCTACGCTCGCAGCGTGAGAAGTCTCCCGACCGAACGGAGGGAGGAGGCTCACGCTGCGGGAGCGTAGCGAGCGGAGGGACGAGGCGAGCGGTCGAGGCCGCATCCGGCCGAGCCGCTCGCCGGCGCGTTCGCCCGCGGCGAACGCACGTCCCGCAGCGAGCGAAGCGACGGCTATTGCGGGTTCTCGCTGATCGAGAAGAGCACCAGCTTCCCGCGGCAGGACGTGAACCAGTAGTAGTTGATGAACTTCTCGCCTTTCGCGTTCGTGCCGGCGCCCGCGACGGCGCCGTAGCCGGGACCATTTTGAAACTCAGTCGGCGCGCCGGGCTTCAAGAATCGGTTTGAGTAGCGCTCGAGGTCGGCGCCGATTCCGTCCAGCTTCGAGATCACGGCGATCTGCTTCCCGTCGAAGCCCTGGGCGGCGAGGAGCGTGTTCAGGTCCTTCCGCAGTGCCGCCTCGCGCACCGCTCGATACGCGGCCGTCACGGACGCTTCCGTCAGCGGCGGAGCGGAGGGGTCCGCTCTGCGCCCATTCGAAGTGTCGGCCTCGCTCACCTCCCGGACCCTCGGGGTGGACAGCGGCAGGTCGAACTCGAAGCCGCCGTGATCCTTGTGATCGACGTTGCCGGTCGCGCGGCCTGCGGACAGCTTCAGCGCCGACGACCAGTAGTGTCCGCCAACCTCGTCCTCGCGCCCGCTTCCGCCGAAGGCGAGACCGTAGCCGAAGTATTTGGATTTGCCGGCAGAGTCGAGCGTGACTTCGACATATCCGGCGTCCCGCAGAGACGCGATCGCCCTCGCGTGCGTCATCGGGCAGGGCGAGTCGGCGAGCGCGGCCGAGGCGATCGGCTTGTTGGCGGCGTAAACGACGGTGCCATTACCCCCGGAGGCGGGGTAGGCGATCCCGTCCACGAGATCGAACGCGCCCGTGTTGATCTCCTCGAAGTGGCCTTTGACCGAGGCCGGCGCGCCGCCGGCGGCGGGCGTGTCCGAAGGAGCCTTCGACGACTTCTTCGGCTCCTTCCCTTCGATGCTGCGGATGGCCCGAGCGACGGCATCCGGCAGGTCTTTGGCTTCCATCTCGGGCGAGCCCTGGATCTCCTTCCAACCTCGCGCGGCCATCGCCTTCAATTCCGGCAGCGCGGCGCGCGCGCCCGGACCGATGGCGGTCAAGGCGTCCGCGGCGAAGACGCGCAGATAAATTTCCTTGGCGCGGAGCTGGCGGGCGAGGGCGCGGGTCGCGGGCGCGGCCTCGGGGCCGATTTTCTCGAGGGCGACCACGGCGTGCTTCCGGACGTCGTGCAGCGGATCGGCGAGCGCCTTGATGAGAAGCCCCATCGCCCACGGAACACCGGTCCCCAGCTGTCCCGCGGCCGCGGCGGCCGCGGCGCGCACTTCCGGGACCGGATCGCCGAGCGCGCGCTCGAGCGCCGGCCTTGTCGCCGGAACGAGCCGCGCGCCCAGTGCGCCGAGTCCTCCGAGGGCCTGGACCGCCCACGAGCGCACCGAAGCTTCCTTGTCGCCGGCGGCCGCCGCGAGCAACGGGCCCAGATCCCGTGCGGCGTCGGAGGGAGCACGGGGGGCGAGCGCCGCCAGAGATCGGGCCGCCGTCTCCCGGGGCTCGAGCTCGGGATCGCGCAACAGCCTTCCGAGCGCAAGAAGCATCGGGGTCGACGGAGCTTTCACTTCCGCGAGGCCGCCCGCGGCGAACCGGCGCACCAGCGGCGCCGAATCCGCGAGCGCCTCGACTAAGGCGGCGGCCGCTTCGTCGGACGACGCCGCGCGAGGGCCGAGCTCTTCGACCGCCGCCAGGCGCACCGACATGTCCGCGTCGCGGAGGGCACGGCGGAGGTCGCTCACGGAACGCGTGGCGGGTGTTGCGCCCGGCTTCTCGCGGGCCCCGGCGCCGGGGCTCGCCGTCCCGCCCCCCGTGCTCTGGCACGACACCAGGCCGGCGGAGAGCGCGAGGCAGAAACTCGCTCTCAGAAATTCAGAAATCGGACGCATGGAAACCCCTCCCGGTCCCGGGCGGCGGCGAACCGCCGGGTTGCTTCGGTCTCGAACGCGGCGATCGGTCGACGGCGGAAACATCAAACGAGTCAATCCCGTCCCGAGATGAGATGCACGAGCGCGACGAACAGCGCCGCGCCGATGATCGACCACAGGACGGGGAAGGGATGCCGGTCGATCTGGATGACGAACAGCTCCGGCAGCCGCATCTTCTGCGCGAGCCAGGACCCTAGCAGGGCGCCGACGAAGCCGACGGCGATCGAGACGAGACAGCCGCCGGTCGTGCCGCCGGCGATGGCCCGTCCGATCGCCCCGCAGACCGCCGCTACCAGGACGAGTACCAGGAGCCCGAGAAGGGAGAAATGCATGTTTTCCTCGCGAAAGTCCGGGGGCAAGGATAACGGAGACCGCCCGGAGACGGTCCGCTCCCGTAGAATTCCGCGGAAAACGTCGAAAGGCACAGACATGACGAAGTGGAAAAACACCGATCCTCGCATCGACGCCCATATCGCCAAAGCCGCGGAGTTCGCCAGGCCGATCCTCCGCCACATGAGAGAGCTCGTCCACGAGGCCTGTCCGGACGTGGAAGAAACCTGGAAATGGAGCTTCCCCACGTTTACCTACCGGGGAAAGATCCTGGTGGGAATGTCCGCGTTCAAGGAGCACTGCACGTTCGGTTTCTGGCATCAGGGCATGACGGAAGTGCTGGAAAAGGATGGCGTGAAAGAAGCCACCGCGATGGGGAGCTTCGGAAAGATCCGCAGCCTCGCCGATCTCCCTTCGGACAGCAAGCTCAAGCGGTACATCCAGAAGGCCTCGGCGTTGAACGAGTCCGACGCGCCCGCGCGGCCGCGGCCGGTGCGGGCTGCTCCCGCGAAACCGCTCGCCGTTCCCGACGATCTGGCCGCGGGCCTCAAGAAGAACAGGGCCGCCGGCGCGATGTTCGAAAAGATGAGCCCCAGCCATCGGAAGGAATACGTCCAGTGGATCACGGAGGCGAAACGCGAGGAGACCCGGCAGAAGCGGCTCGCGACGGCGCTCGAGTGGCTGGCGGAGGGAAAGTCGCGAAACTGGAAGTACGAGAACTGCTGATGGGGCGGGAAACGGGAGCCGAGCGACCAACGGGAGCGAGACGGCCGCGGTATTCCGCGGTCAACTCGATCGGGAAACGGGAAGCGAACGGGGACCGCGCTCCTGGTCTCTAGCCGCGGTTTATGCTCGACGCATCCATAGACTTGATTCTCATCACCGCGCGGAGGGTTTCCGCGCTTCAGGAGGCGGTTTCATGACGCGGACCCGTTTTTGTCGCGCTTCGGCTTTAATCGCGGGTGTTCTCGGCGTGCTCTTCTCCGCCGCGCGCGCGGTGGCTCAGAAGGCCCCGGCTCCCCCGCCGTTTGGGCTTCCGAGCGAGACGCCCGCGAAGATCGAGCCGGCGACGTTTGGCTGGGACTACGTCAAGCGCGACGTGATGATCCCGATGCGCGACAAGGTCAGGCTCCACACGGTGATCCTGATACCAAAGGGCGCAAAGGGCGCGCCGATCCTGCTGACACGCACGCCGTACGACGCGACCGCGCTCACGAGCCATTCGCACAGCTCCCATCTCGGGCCGATCCTCGCCGGCTACGACAACGCCACGGACGTCATCGTCGAGGGCGGCTACATCCGCGTCGTGCAGGACGTGCGCGGAAAGCACGGCTCCGAGGGCGACTACGTCATGAATCGGCCCCTGCACGGGCCCCTCAACCCGACGGCGGTCGATCACGCGACCGACACGTACGACACCATCGACTGGCTCGTCAAGAACGTCCCGGAGAGCAACGGGAGAGTCGGGATCCTCGGCATCTCATACGACGGATTTCTCCCGCTGATGGGGCTCGTGAACCCGCATCCCGCCCTGAAGGTCTCGGTCCCGATGAACCCCATGGTCGACGGATGGATGGGAGACGACTGGTTTCACAACGGCGCCTTTCGCCAGCAGGGCATGCCTTACATCTGGGATCAGGAGGCGACGCGCAAGTCGGATGACAAGTGGTGGCGGACGCACTACGACGACTACGACATGTTCCTCGACGCGGGGTCCGCGGGCGAGCTCGGCCGCCGGCACGGGATGGAGCAGGTCGGGTTCTGGAGGAAGCTGCTCGAGCATCCGAGCTACGACGCGTTCTGGCGCGACCAGGCCGTGGACAGGCTGCTCGCCGCTCAGCCGCTGAAAGTCCCGGTGATGCTGGTGCACAGCCTGTGGGACCAGGAGGACATCTACGGCGCCATCGCGGTCTACAAGGCGATCGAGCCGAAGGACACCGGCAACGACAGGGTCTTTCTCGTCCTCGGTCCCTGGCACCATGGGCAGGAGATCCACGACGGCAGCAGCCTCGGCGCGCTCAAGTTCCGCAGCGACACCGCGCTGACCTTCCGCCGGGAGGTCCTCCGGCCGTTTCTCGACCAGTATCTGAAGGACGGCGCGCCCAAAGCGGACATCGCTCCCGTGACGGCGTTCGAGACCGGGACCAACACCTGGAGGCGGCTGACCGCGTGGCCCTCCGGGTGCGCGAGCGGAGCCGGCTGCGCAGTCAAGCCGACGCCGCTCTACCTCGGCGCGGGCTCCCGACTCTCGCTCGTGGCGCCGGCCGCCGCCACGGCGGGGCCGGAGTTCGAGGAGTACGTCTCCGACCCCGCGAAGCCCGTCCCCTTCATTCCGCGGCCCGTGGACGCGAGCGGCGCCCGCTGGGCGCGGTGGCTCGTCGACGATCAGCGCGAAGCGTCCGGCCGCCCCGACGTTCTCGCCTTCGTCTCCGATCCACTGACGAGCCCCGTCAAGATCAGCGGCCAGCCGGTGGCCAATCTGATCGCTTCGACGTCCGGGACCGATTCGGACTGGGTCGTGAAGGTCATCGACGTCTACCCCGACGAGGTCGCCGCCGACGCGCCGATGGGCGGATACCAGCTGATGGTGTCGGCCGACGTCTTCCGCGGGCGATACCGCGAGAGCCTGGAGACCGCGAAGCCCATCGCGGCCGACAAGCCGCTCCTGTACCGGTTCGCCCTTCCGACGGCCAACCACGTCTTTCTTCCGGGCCACCGGATGATGGTGCAGATCCAGTCGAGCTGGTTCCCTCTGTACGACCGCAACCCCCAGACCTTCGTGCCGAACATCTTCTGGGCTAAGCCGGGCGACTACAAGAAAGCCGTGCAGCGGATCTGGCACGGGCAGGGCGCGGGGCAGTCGAGCTTCGTCGAGCTGCCGGTTGTCGAGGCGGAAGGCGGCAGGCGGTAGGCGGAAAGGAGCGCGCACACCGCGCGGCTCCGGGCGGAAGGCCGCCGTCCGATCGCGGCCGTTCCGCCCGCTTCAAAGTCCGCCGCATTAAGTCGGGTCGGGAAACGGGAGCCGAGCGACCAGCGGGAGCGAGACGGCCGCGGTACTCCGCGGTCAACTAGATCAGGACTCGAAAGAAACGATGACTCCAAACTCTCAACTCTCAACTCTTAACTTCCCAGCAAAATGACCCGCACGCTCAAATGGCTAAAGCGCGGCCTCTTCTCCACCGCGCTCGTCTCCGGGACCGTCGTCCTGCTGCGCGCGTTCGATTCGCGCCGGCTTCCGGATCTCCGGGCGTGGCACCGTTTCGCGCCGGCCTCGGAGGTCACTGCCCGCGAGCTGACGGCGGATTTCACCCTTGCGGAGTACCTCCAGCGCGAAGAGAAGACGTTCGCCGAAGTCCGCCGCGAGTTCGAGGGCCGGCTCCGGCCGGAGGATCGGACGCGCGCCAACCGGTACTTCGAAGGAAGCCCGCTCCACCCGTCTCATTTCCCGACGAACTGGAACCGCACGTTCGAGCTCGTTCCCGGGCGCATCCGTGGCGGCGTCCTCCTGATCCACGGGCTCACCGACTCGCCGTACAGCCTGCGGCGGCTGGCGCGGATATACCAGGAGAGCGGCTTCTACGCCCTCTGCCCGCGAATGCCGGGGCACGGGACCGTCCCTGGAGCGCTCGAGGGAACCGCCTGGGAGGACTGGGCCGCGGCCGTTCGCATGGCGGCGCGCCACGTTCGCAGCCGGATCGGACCCGGCCAGCCGCTCCATGTCGTCGGGTATTCGAGCGGCGGCGCCCTGACGATGCGGTACGCGCTCGACGCTCTCGCGGACCCGGAGCTCCCGCGCCCGGACCGGCTCGTGATCATTTCCCCGATGATCGGCGTGACGCGGTTCGCCGGCCTCGGGAAGGCCGCCGGCGTGCCGGGCACGGTGCCCTTCTTCGAGAAGAGCCGGTGGACCGACGTCCTCCCGGAGTACAACCCGTTCAAGTACAACTCCTTTCCGGCCAACGCGGGGTATCAGACCTTCCGTCTCACCCGCTCCGTCGAGCGCAATCTCGAGAAGGCGGCGGCGTCGGGCGAGATCCGGCGGCTGGCGCCCGTGCTCGCGTTCCAGTCGCTCGTCGACTCGACGGTCTCGACGGCCGCGGTGGTCCACACGCTGTTCGACCGCCTGCCCGCGGGCGGCAGCGAGCTCGTCCTCTTCGACCGCAACCGGGACGCGACGCTTTCGACGCTCCAGCCGGCGGGCTCGGACGAGGCGCTCCCGCGGCTTCTTCCCCGCCGTTCCCGGCGCTTCGCCTTCACCGTCGTCACGAACGCGAGCCCGGACACGGCGGAGGTGGTCGCCCGCCGGACGGAGGCGGGAAGGACGGAGCCCGAGACCGAGGCCCTCGGCCTGGCATGGCCCCCGCAGACCTTTTCGCTCTCTCACATCGCGCTGCCCTTCGCGCCGGACGATCCCCTCTACGGATCGCGTCCCGATCCGAGCGAGTTCTACGGGGTGCGCCTCGGGACGCTCGCGCCGCGCGGGGAGCGCGCCGGCCTGATCGTCTCGATGGAGCAGCTCATGCGCCTGACGTGCAACCCGTTCTTCCCCTACCTTGAGCGCCGGATCCGCGACTGGATCGCCGGGGCCGCGCATCCTTAGCGAGGAAGCGGGGGGCTCAGGCGCCGGGCGCGCGAGGATCTTCCCGATCAGCTCGCCGACCATGCGGCCTTCCCGCAGGTCTCCTGGAAGAGAATGCGCAAGACTTCGAACGCCGAACTGATAACTGAGAACTGGGAGCTGCCCATGGCTGAATCCCGACGCGAGTTTCTGGCGCGCACCGCCGCCGGCGTAGTGGCAGCAACCGCCGTCGTCCGGGGCGCCGCCGGGCAGGCCTCGCCGCCCGGGCCCACGCAGCCCTCCGCGGGAACGCCCCCCGCGTTCGGCACGGCACCGCCCGTCGGGCCCCCGGTCAGCGTCGCCACCTTCGTCGACGCGGAAAAGCTCGTTCGCGTAGAGATGACCGCGGCCGAGCGGGCCCTGGCGGCGGGAAACTGGAGCCGCGCGCTGGCCGGCACGATGGAGCGCCGCACCGGGCCCAGGAAGATCGCGATCGAGGCGTCGGTCGCTCCGGCATCTCTGTGGGACCCGACGCTCGGCGTCGCCGCCGGCCCGAAGCAGGACCGGTTCGTGCGGAGCGCGGAGCCCGCCGGTCCGCTTCCGAAGCGCGACGAGGACATCGCCTTCGCGCCCGTCACGGCGCTGTCGCGATGGATCGAGTCCCGCGAGCTGACGTCGGAGCGCCTGACCCGTATCTACCTCGACCGGATCGCGCGATTCGACTCGAAGCTCAAGTCGGTGATCACCCTGACGCGGGACCTGGCGCTCGAGCAGGCGCGACGCGCCGACTCGGAGATCGCGGCCGGAAAGTATCGAGGGCCGCTGCACGGGATCCCATGGGGCACGAAAGATCTCCTGGACACGCGCGGAATCCGAACGACGTGGGGCGCGGAGCCGTACCGCAACCGCGTTCCGGACGCCGACGCGGCCGTCGTCGCGCGCCTGCACCGGGCCGGTGCCGTGCTCGTCGCCAAGCTCTCCCTCGGCGCGCTCGCGTTGAACGACGTCTGGTTCGGCGGGCAGACGATGAATCCCTGGCTCCTCGAGGAGGGCTCCGGAGGCAGCAGCGCGGGACCGGGCGCGGCCACCGCGGCGGCCCTCGTGGGGTTCTCGATCGGCAGCGAGACGGAGGGCAGCATCGTCGACCCGTCGATGCGCTGCGGTGTGACGGGCCTGCGGCCCACGTTCGGAAAGGTCCCTCGCACGGGGGCGATGACGCTCTGCTGGTCGATGGACAAGCTCGGTCCGATGGCGCGCAGCGTGGAAGACACCTGCCTCGTCCTGGCCGCCATTTCCGGGCCCGACCCCGGCGATCTCTCGAGCGTCGCGAGCCACATGGATTTCGACGCAGACGCGCCCGTGCGCGGCCTGAAGGTCGGGATCTTCACCGGCTGGATGAACGAGAGCCCCGCCACCGGAGTGGATCGCGCGGCGGTCGAGACGGCAAGGCGCCTCGGCCTGACCCCGGTCGACGTGGCGCTCCCCGACTGGCCCTACGGGTCGCTCAACACGATCCTCTTCGCGGAAGCGGCCGCGGCGTTCGAGGACCTGACGCTCTCGCGCGGCCTCGACCAGCTGAAAATGCAGGTCCCCGACGCGTGGCCGAACACGTTCCGGCAGTCCCGGTTCCTGTCCGCGGTCGACTTCGTCCAGGCGGATCGCCTGCGGCGCAAGGTCGCGGGCGAGATGGCCCGCCTGTTCGAAAAGGTCGACCTGCTTCTTGTTCCCGCGCTGCGCGACGAGATCCTGACGGTCACCAACTTCACGGGGCATCCGGGCCTGACGCTTCCCGCCGGATTCGTCGAGGTCGGCCAGGCCCGCAGCGACTGGGCGCCGGACCCCGAGCATCCGATGCCGACCTTCAACCCGAAACGGCGCGTGCCCCACGGCGTGACCCTGGTCGGCCGGCTGTTCGACGAGGGGACGATCGCCCGCGTCGGGATCGCGATGGAGCGGGCCTTCCGCGTGGCGGCGAAACGCCCGCCGGGCTTTTGAACTCTCTGGGAGGATCTCCACCGACAGGCTGAGCGCGGCCTACGACTTCGGCGGCGCCTCCGGAGCGGTCCCGGCGCGGACCGGCGCGTCCGGCTCCGTGGTCACGGCCGTTCCTTCGTTCTCGATCGGCGCCACGAAGTTGAAGAGCTTCAGCGCCGGCCGCCCGTGCCGGCCGATGGAAGGATCGAACTCATACGAGGTGATCGAGGCGTTGGCGACGTCCCGCGCCCGGTCGATTTCCAGCAGCCCCTCTTCCGTCATCCGCTCCAGCAGGTACCGGAAGCACAGAACGACGACCGTGTGGCAGACGAGGACGACGCGCTCGCCGCGGTAATCGCGCGTCAGCGTCCCGATGGCGCTCCGCAACCGGAGGATCACGTCGCACCAGCTCTCCCCTCCCGGCGGGCGGTAGTAGAACTTGCCGAGCGGAGCCCGGCGGAGCGCCTCTTCGGGAAACCGCGCCTCGATCCCCTTTCGCGTGAGGCCGTCGAGGATGCCGAACTCCCGCTCCCGGAGCCGCTCGTCCCGGACCGGCACGAGGCCGAGGCCGGACGCATCGCTCAGCCGTCGAGAGGTCTCGAGCGCCCGTACGTAAGGGGAGGAGAAGAGGATATTCGGGCGGACTGGCTCCGGAAGCGCTCCGAACCACCGGCCCACCGCGTCGGCCTGCCGCTCGCCCAGCGGTGAGAGCGGCACGTCCACGTCCCGTGTCTTCAATCGAATATGGGGATCGCCGATGCTCTCCGCGAGGTCTCGAGCGACGTTGCCAGCGCTCTCCGCGTGCCGCACGATCCACAGAGTGTCGGGCCATTTCTGTTCGTCGGACTTCTTCATCTTCTCCCCGTGGCGGGCTCCCCGCCCGACTCCGAAGCGTTTCACGATTCCTGCCATGCCGCGCCCATGCGGCGTGCGACACCGGCTGCGGGACCTGACGGGCGACAGCGTAACGAGATGCTCGCCTGCATGCGCAACGCCTCGGACGGCTCCGCGTTGGCGACCGAGACGCGCGCTCAGGTCAGCTTCTGTTCGGCGTGCGGGATCCGATCCCGAACCCCGCCCTCGAAGGCGTCCTGCAGAAGGAGCTCGACCGCGTGAGGGCGCCTCCCTTCGACGCCGACGACGACCAGTTCGCGCGCGCGATGGAGAAGGAGCTGGGTTCGAGACCGCCGGCCTGTCGAGCTCCGTCAGCCCCTACCGGGAAGAATGGATCGCGAGCCTCAGACCCTGGCCCGACGCGAAATTGACGCCGTTCTAAGAGGCTCGCCGGCCAGAAGCGGCCGCTGCTAACATCGACGGAGGCGATTCGCCTCCGATGATCGACAAGACACTTTCCCACTACCGGATCCTCGAGAAGCTCGGCGCCGGCGGCATGGGCGTCGTTTACGTGGCCGAGGATCTGAGACTCGGCCGCCGGGTCGCTCTGAAGTTCCTTCCCGACGAGGTCGCTGCCGATCCTCAGGCTCTCGAGCGATTGAAGCGGGAGGCCCGGGCCGCCTCCGCCCTCGATCATCCGAACATCTGCACGATTCACGACATCGACGAGGCGGAGGGCCGCGCCTTCATCGTGATGGAGCTCGTCGAGGGCCGCACGCTCCGGGATTTTCTCTCCGAAGGAATCCCACCGCTGGAGCGGCTGCTCGACATTGCCATCCAGATCGCCGACGCGCTCGATGCGGCGCACGCCCGGGGCGTCATCCATCGGGACATCAAGCCCGCGAACATCTTCATCACGCAGAGAGGCCAGGCGAAGTTGATGGACTTCGGGCTCGCCAAGAGGGTGTCGGAGCGCACCGCGGCCGAAAAGAGCGCGGGCGCGGAGCTCGAGACCGCGGCGATGGAAGAGCACCTGACCGAATCCGGGACGACGCTCGGGACCGTGGCGTACATGTCGCCGGAGCAGGCTCGCGGCATGGCACTCGACGCGCGCAGCGACATCTTCTCTTTCGGAGCAGTGCTGTACGAGATGGGGACCGGACGGCAGGCCTTCGGCGGCTCCGCCACGGCGGTGGTGTTCGACGCAATCCTGAACCGCGCCCCGAGCGCGCCGATCCGACTGAACGCGGATCTGCCAGCCGAGCTTCAGCGGATCGTCGAGAAAGCCCTCGAGAAGGATCGGGATCTTCGATACCAGAGCGCCGCGGAGATGCTCGCCGACCTGAAGCGTCTCCGCCGCGACACGAGCTCTCCCACCCTTCCGGCAGGCGGCGCTCTGCCGGCGTCCCGACCTCCCATTTCCGGAAAGGCGAAGGCGATCTTCGGCGCGGCCGCCGCCGGCGTGGCCCTGCTGGCCGTGGCGTTCCTTCTCCGCGGCCGTCCCGGCGGGCCGGGCCCGGGAGCCCCCCTGACGCTCGCCGTCCTCCCTTTCCGGAACGCGGGCCAGGCCGGAACGTCGGACTACCTGGGCGTCGCCATTCCGGACGAGATCACGACCGCCTTGAGCTACGTGCCGAAGCTGGCGATCCGGCCGTTCGCGCAAACCGCCAGGTACGCCACTGGGGACGCCGACCCTCAGCGCGCGGGGAAGGAGCTCCGCGTCGCGCAGGTGCTGACGGGTCATTACCTGCGCGCCGGGGAGCGACTCGAGGTGACGATGGAGGCCGTCGACGTCGAGGAAAACCGCCTCCTCTGGCGCGGAAGCGTCTCCTCTGGGGCCAGCGATCTGATCGGGTTGCGCGAGCAGATCAAGACGAGTCTCCGGCAGGGGCTCATCCCGAAGCTCGGCGCTGCCTCCGACGGAGAGAGACAGGGGACGAATCCGCGCAACGCGGAGGCGTACGAGCTCTTCCTGCGCAGCGCCGCGGTGTCCCGGGACCCGGAGCCCAACCGCCAGGCGATTGCGATGCTCGAAAAGTCGACTCAGCTCGATTCGACCTTCGCCCCAGCCTGGCACCTGCTGGGTCTCCGCTACTACTACGAGAGCTCGTACGGCGGCGGCGGGACCACGCCCTACGAGAAGGCGCGGGCGGCGTATCAGCGGGCGGTCGCGCTCGACCCGAACCTGACGGAGGTGGCGGCGGAGCTGGCGATCCTCCGAACGGAGGCGGGAGATCTCGAGGGAGCGTATGACGACGCGTCGAAGATCGTCGCGCGGCGGCCGGACAACGCCGAGGCTCACCACACGATGGGATACGTCCTGCGCTACGCCGGCCTTCTCGAGGAGGCCGGCCATGAGTGCGACGTCGCAATGGCGCTCGACCCGAAGAACTACCAGTGGCGTTCCTGCGGATTGACTTTCATCCTGCTCCGCCGTTTCGATCGGGCGAGGGATTTCATCGCGCTGGACGGGCGAAGCCGCTGGGCCGAAAACCTGACGATCGGGCTCCTCCTTCGCGAAGGGAAAGCGAGCGAAGCTTTAGGAAGCGCGGAGAGATCCCCCAAAGCGGAAACGGCATTCGACAGTCAGTGGGAGATGCTCGTCCGTTTCCTCCATGGCGCGCCGGCAGCGGAGGTGGATGCCGCCGGGCGCCACAGCGAGGTTCTGGCGGCTTCGCTGCGCGACGGCGAGCCCCGGTACTGGATGGCGGGCGTGTTCAGCTACTGCGGCCGCCGGGACCTGGCGCTGCGCCAACTCCGTCTCGCGGTCGAAAACGGTTGGGTGGGAGTGCAGGCAATGGACCTCGATTCCACCTTGGTAACCGTCCGCGCCGATCCCGAGTTTCTCGCCATACGGTCGGCCGCCGCTGAACGCCAGGCGAAATTCCTCGCGTATCGGAGGGGGAAAAAATGACTGCGTCTCGACTTGAGAACGCCGGCGTGCGGTACTCGCTTCTGCCCCTCGTCCTGTCCTTCCTGGCGGTCCTCGCAGGCGGTTGCGCGACCTCCCCCGCGACGCGGAAGCCGGCGGAGCCCGCCACCGCCTGTCGAGGCACGCTGGGGATCGAGGCGGGCTCGATCACACGAGACATCCGGAAAAGGCTCGCGCTTGCCGCCGGCTCGTCGGGCGCGGTCGTCGTCGAGGTCCTTCCCGGCGGCCCGGGAGCCGCTGCGGGGATCCGGAAAGACGACGTGGTGGAAGAGATCGGGGAAACGCGCATCTCCAACGAATGCGAGTTCATCGAAGCCGCGAATGGGCGCGCGTGCGGTCCCGTCCGCCTCACGGTGCGGCGAGGCGGTAAACCGGTCGTCGCGACCCTGGTCCCGGTCGCGGAAGAGCCGTTCTTCGGGAGCGCCTGTCGCGCCGAAATCGCGAGCGGGTGTTTTCGTCAGGCCTGGACGCTCGGAAGCCGCGGCGGATTGCGCGAAAAGTCCCTGGAGCTCTACGAGGCGGCTTGCCGGATGGGCTCCCCGGAGGCGTGCGCTTACGGAGGCCTGTCTCTTTCGGACGTCGCGGCGCGGCGCAGCGAATCGCCTCCTATGCTGGCGAAGGCCTGCGACCTCGGGAGCGGCGCCGGCTGCGCTCACCTGGGATTTCTCCATGCGACGGGAAAAATCGTCCCGCGAGACGACCGTCGGGCGACCGCCTTCTACGTCCGCGCCTGCGATTTCGGCGACGCGAGGGGCTGCTACAACGTCGGGCTGATGGCGGAGGACGGCCGCGGCATGCGCGCCGATCTTTCCCTAGCCGTCGCCCGGTACCGCGAAGCGTGCGAATCCGGCAGCTCGACGGCGTGCACCAACCTCGGATTCCTCCATGAGAACGGACGCGGTGTGGCGAAGGATCCGGCGCGCGCCCTGACGCTCTACCAGCGCGGTTGCGCGGGAACGCGGTGCCAGCCGTCCAACCTGGGAGGCTGCGTGAACGCGGGGCGCGCCTACCGCGACGGAATCGGGACGGAAAAGAAGCCCTCGAGGGCGGCTCAGATTTTCGAGGAGGCGTGTCATCGCAAGGCGGAGCCGGACGACGTCGGCTTCGCCGGAAACAGCTCCCGGGCCTGCTCGCTGCTGGGAGGGCTTCATCTGGCGGGCGACGGCGTGACGAAGGACTTCGACCGCGGTCGAGAGCTCTCCGAGATGGGATGCGCGCGCGGAGACTCTTTCGGGTGCTTCAACGCCGCGGTCGTCTTCACGAGCGGTCTGGGCGTTTCACCCGACGCCGTCAAAGCCGCGGCGTTCCTCGATCGCGCCTGCGAGGCGGGCGACGCGGAGGGCTGTCACGACCTGGGCCGCGCCTACGAAAAGGGCGCCGGGGTCCCCCGCGATCGCGCCCGGGCGGCGGCGTTGCTTCGAAAGTCCTGCGGTCTCGGCTTCCAGGCCGCGTGCGCCGCGAAGAAGAAGTGAACCCGGTTTCGGCCGAAGCCGAAATCGCTCTTCACCCGCCGCGGGGCTCTCGCGCTTCGACCCGGACCTTCGCCGGCGGAATACCGGACAGATGCAAGTCTCGAGCGACCGCCGGCCAGACCTCCCGAAGCGTGCGGTCTTCGAGGTACCGCACCCAGATCGCGGCGCCCCAATCGCGCCAGCCGGATCTCGCCACGACCTGCCCGATGACTTCGGGGACCCGGAAGGGGATACGCGGAGCGGCCATCGCCGACTCGAGGACGGACACGACGGTCCGGTCGAGCTCGGCGTCTGAGTAGCTCGAAAGAAGCCGCAGGAGAGCCGGGAGGGATTCGTCCGCCGAGGGGGCGCCGGCGAAACCGGGACGCGATCGCATGGGCCTCGGAGGCAGTCAAACATCCCCCTCCCTCGATCCGCTGACGAGAACCTCCAGCTCGAACAGCGTCACGGCCCGCAGGTTGCGTTCCGCCGCGGCGGACGCGAGCCACTCTCGCCGCGATGTCTCATCCACCGGGCCCGACTCCTGAAGCAGGACGGCAGCCGCGATGTGATCTCGAATCGAGCGCACCTCGGAGTCTTCGGGCAGGAGGATCGTCGAGGCGTCCCCGACCGAAAAGATCCGGCCGATCCTGGGCGCTTCCCATGCCCGCCTGAAGGCCTCCTCCGCGGGCCGGTCCTCATGGGAAGTCCCGTCGGGCACGTCCTCGGGCTCCCCCCGATCCACGTCCCTCCGGCGGAGGGCCGACTCCCCGCTCTACAGAAACATGACGACCGTCGTTCCCGCGATCAGCCGGTCGCGGAAGCCTCCGGAGCCGAAGTGAACCCGCAGCTCACGCGCCCGGGAGCCCTTCCAGGTCTCGAGAACCCTCAGGACGGCGACGTCGCGCTCCAGGGAATCATTCGAAACGTCGCGTGACGGGGTGCCGTTCGGGGAATCCGCTTCGAGTCTCTCGACCCGCGCGAGAACGATCCAATCCGCCTGTTCGATCGCCGTCCACGCCGGCGTCGAGAGACGGAGGCTGCATGCGGAGACGGGAGAGGCGTCGAACGCCATCAGGGCGATCAACGACGAGGCGGCGAGAATGCGTCCTGCGCTCATGGGAGCCTCCCTCTCTCCCGTGACACCGGCCGCCGGGCCCGGGTTCCCGTCCGGCGGCTTCCTACTTGAACGCGACGAGCCTCTCTCGAGAGGAGACGTCCGGCGCTTCGAGATCCCGTCTCTCGCGCCGCGTCTCCGCACGAGGCTCCGACATCCGCGTACGGCTTCCTTCAGGCGTGCGAGGCGGATGTAGAGCTCGTAAAGGAGATCCCTCATCACCGAGGCGGCGCCGCGGGCTCCCCTCCCCTGGCGCGGCTCGCGGAGTGGGTCGATCTCGAATCCCGATGCTGCCCCTTCCTCGGTTTCGGAATCGATCTTCCGGGGGGCGCCCGCGTCGCGCGACTGCGGCTGACCGGGGGCGAAGGAGTGAAGGCGTTCCTGAAGACGGAGATCCCGCAGTTCTTTCGACCGCGCTGACTCGATGCGTGGCTCGAGATGCGGCCGGCGAGCCCGGGTTTGGACCGGAGGCTCGCCGGTGAAACCCTCTATAGCGACTTCAAGAACGCGATCAGCTGGCTGCGCTCGAATCCCGAGAGCTTCGCGAAGCGGTCGCGGGACTTCGCGCCCTGGCCGTCGTGCGCCGCGATCGCCTGTTCGACGGTCGTGGCGCGGCCGTCGTGCAGGAGAGTCGGCTCGACTCTGAGCCCCCACAGCGGCGCCGTTCGCATCAAACGCCCCGTCGCGTTGTTCTGCGTGATGCCGTCGCCCAGCGATCCCATGTCGTGAAGCAGAAAGTCCGAGTACGGGTGAAAGACGACGTGGTTCAGAGCGGCGACGGGGCTCGCGCCCGTCACGAGTGTGGAGACGTGGCAGTTGGCGCATCCGATCTTGTTGAACTGGAGCTCGCCGAGCACGGCGGCGACGCCGATGGGACCTCTCGGCGGCGGAGCGAGATGGGTCATGAAGTCGGTGAACTCAGTGACCCCTTCCCGTCGTCGTTGACTCCCGAAAACGGGTTGCAGGACAGGTAGGAACAATCGCCGCCCGGGCAGTTCTCGTTGGGGAACTGCGGGCTCGTGATGCCCATCTCATTTAAGTAGGCGTCGCCCGAGAACTGGTGCAGGTTCGGATTCTGGGCCTTCCAGCCGAATTTTCCGACGGCCTGTTTTCCCGTCGTCAGATCCGGCACCATGCTGACCACGCCCGCGGTCCCGTCCGGATCGAACCTCTCGAGCGCGGCGATCAGCTTGAATGCCGCGTCCGGGACGTTGTCGACGAGACCCAGCCCGAAGAGCGGCGTCGTCCGCCGGCTGGCGACGATCGTGGCCTCGGGCGGCACGACCTCCGCGATGTATTCGCAGAGCCCGGTGCTGCCGATGCCCTGCGACTGGATGAGAGAGCCGCCGTATTCCGACATCGGATCGAACTCTCCCGAAGGCTTCAACCGGCCGAATCTCGTTTCGAGGATCGCGCTGCCTCCGCCGACCGCCGCGACGGAGTGGCAGGAGGCGCAGGAGAAGTCATTGAAGATGGGACCGACGCCCTCCGCGACGGTCTCCACGCTCAAAAACTCCGTCTTTCCGGCGTTGAATCGGGCCAGCTGATCGGATGTGAGATTCGCGAGAGGCGCTCCGAAATCCGGCGGCGAACCGTTGTTCAACGGAACGAGCGCCATGGTGCTGACGACCGCGAGAGACCACCCGGCAATGCGAGACCAATGCCGTTTCCGCATAGACCCTCCCCCTGGTATCGCCGTAAAAAATGATGCGGACAATCGCCGCCCGCATGGACTGAGGACTGAGCCCCACCGTAGGACGGCGAGACGGGCGGCACAACTGTCCGGGACGGCAAAAAAAGCGCAAGCGATTTCGCGGACCAGTTTCCTGGTCATGCGGTCAGGTCTCTCCTGCGGACTGTCCCAATGGACAGGCGACACGAATTCCGGGGAAGCGCGCCGGCGCCGCTACGGCGCCGGGGTCCGGTCGCGACTTCTTCTCCGCTTCTAGGTCGTGCGCCGGGCGGCGCCGGCTTTCTCGATGAACTCCCAGACTCTGCGGTCGCCAAACCATTTCGTCTGCTCCTGGAGACCGGGCGACCAGTTTTCACGATCCGCCCAGGCCTTCCCGACACCGGCGCGAATCTCCGGATCCCCGCCCGTGAAGCTTTCGATGAGCTCCTGCCAGCGCCTGAGGAGCGCCTGCGCTTCTGGGCTTCCCGGGTCCCGATCGAGAGACGCCTCGACGTCCCGGAAGAGATCGGTCCACGCCCGCGTCGCCGCTTCCTGGCCCCGCTGCATCTGCGGCGTCCACGCATCGCGCTTCTCGGCCAGCTTCGCCCACGCCGCGTCGGTGTAGTACTTCTTCAAGTCGTTCTTTTCCATTTCCATCACCTCGATGATTCGTTTGAGGACTCCTGTCGTTGCCGGTCGTCCGGGAGTGATCGATCGCTCCGCCGCGCCGATCGCGTCGATGGCGAGGTCGAGACGCCGGCGCTTCTCCTGGAGCGCTCTGCGCTGGGCACGGAGCACCTCCCCGAGCGAGCGGGGATGGCGCTCAAGAAGCGCCCGGATTTCCTTCAGCGAAAACCCCAGAAACTTGAGGGCGACGATCTGCTCGAGTCGTTCCAGATCCCGATCCGCATAGATCCGGTACCCGCTGCCGGTGCGCCGCGGAGCGAGCAGACCCACGCGGCCGTAGTGATGCAGGGCCCGGACCGTGACGCCGGCGAGATCCGCGAATTCCCGTACCCGGTAGTCACTCTTCACGCGGGGCCTCCTCTCGCCGTCACGGTCGTCTCTGACGCAGGGGGAGAGTCAAGGCGATTTCTCGGGCCCGCGCGGGCCCGTCGGTCGGGCTACCGGGGTGAGGCGCCCGGCGGCCCGTTCCCCGCGGGCGTCGAAGGGACGTCGGTCCTGTTCTTCAGGTACTTCTCGAACCACCGGGTCACGGCAATAGCGGACCGGATGCGGTTGGGCGTCTTGCGCCATCCGTGACCCTCGTCCGGGAACAGGACGTATTCGACGGGGACTCCTCGCTTCTTCAGGCTTTCGACGACCTGCTCGGCCTCGACGACCGGCACGTTGGTGTCGTTGGCGCCGTGGAGCACGATCGTGGGAGCCGTCACACGCTCGACCCGATGAATCGGAGACAGGCGCCGCAGCAGATCGGCCTCTTTTTCCGGATCGCCGTACTCGATCTTGGAGATCGACGCCATCCAGGGCTCCGTGTGCCGGAAAAACGTCTCGAAGTTGACGATGCCGAAGAGGTCGGCGCCGGCGGCGAAGAGTTGCGGATACTCCGTGAGCCCCGCCATCACCATGTAGCCGCCGTAGGACCCGCCCATGATGCCGATCCGCTTCGGGTCGGCTCCCGCCCGGACGGCGGCGGCGACGCAGGCCTCGATGTCGCGAACTCCATCCACGCGAAGCGCCCCGTTGTCCAGGTTGACGTACCTCTTGCCGAATCCGGAAGAGCCGCGGACGTTCGGCGCGAAAACGCCGATGCCTCGCGCGAGCAGCGCCTGGTACTGGCTGCTGAAGCTCGGCCGCTCCTGACCTTCGGGGCCGCCGTGGAACGAGAGGACCACGGGAAAGGGCGCCGCCTTCGAGGACGGCCTGTACATCCAGCCGGAAAGCTCGAGCCCGTCGTGCGCCGCGAATCGAATCAGCTCGGGGCGGACGAGCTGCGCCAGGTCGATTCCCGCATGCGGGCTGCGCGTGACCTGCCGGAGAGCGCCTGTCGCCACGTCCATCACCCACACGTCCGCCGGGGTCGACGAGCCGGAGCAGACGAGAGCGAGGTATTTCCCGTCCCTGGAAAACTGGAGGCCTCCCGCGATTTCCGCCGGAAGCGTCGGTCGGAGAACGGTCTTTCCGGATCGCAGGTCGTACAGCTCGACCTCGCTCGAGCCGGCGGCGTTCCACACGAGGGCGGCCCATCGGCCGCTCTCGTCCACAGAAAACGTCGCGAGCTCCGCGTTCTCGCGCGCGGCGAGGATCTCGACGTCGCCGGGCGCGCCGCCGGCTCCGAGACGGAGCCGCGCGAAGGCGCGCCGGTCACGGCCCCTGTCCGTCGCGAGATAGACGGCGGTCCCCTCCGGCGCGAACTCGCCGAAAAAGCTCCCCGGACCCTCGTGCGGCGTGATCAGGGTCTCCCGTCCCGTCGCCAGATCCACCACGTACAGGTTGTTGTCCCCTCGGCTGACGAGACGATCGAGGAGCGCGCGCTTGCCGTCGCGCGAGAGGTCGGAGAAGCCGCCGATTCCCCGGTTCTCGGTCACCAGGCGCGTCGAGCCCGCATCGACGTCGAACAGGTACGCGTCGATCGCGGCGCCGCTTCTGCGATTCGAGCCCAGGCTCAGGAATTTTCCGTCGTGCGACCAACCTCCGAGGCGGTTCGTCTCCTTCCCGCCCTCCGTCAGCCGCCGGAGGCCGGAGCCGTCCGGCCGGACCAGGTAAACCTGCTCGTTCATCCCGCCGCCGGGCGCGAGAGTAAAGGCGAGCCAGCGGCCGTCCGGGGACCACTGCACGAACCCGACGGGATCGTCGAAGGCCGTGACGAGCTGCGGGTAGCCCCCCGCCGCCTCGACAGTCCAGACCTGCGGCAGCCCACCCAGGTTCGAGACGAACGCGATCCGCTTTCCGTCGGGTGAGAACGAGGGCGAGCCCGCGTTGCCGATCTTCGCCATGAGCGAGACCGCCCGTTCGAGGTCGTCCATCTCGGCGCGGACTCGCGCCGCGGCGGCGGTCGAGACAAGAATCGCGATCAGGACCGGGCGCGCGAGACGGTTCATGGCTGCTCCTGCGGGGAGGGTCTTCAGGTTCGCGGAAAGTCTGACATTTTTCGCCCTCCGGGGCGAGTCGTGAAACCGATCCCGGCATGGCATCCCTTTTCGATCCTCGATCCTCTCACTCTGCGCGGCGTGACGCTGCGCATCGCATCGGGGTGTCGCCGATGTGCCAGTACAGCTCCGAGGAGGGGCTCGCGAGCGACTGGCACCTCGTTCATCTGGGCTCGCGCGCGGTCGGGGGCGAGAGGCTCGTCATGGTCGAAGCGGGTGGCGGTGCCGGTCGAGTGCGGGCGCGCCTTCGCTGGGCGGCGGCCTCCGGACGTTGACGGCCAGTCGTGAAGAGGCGTTGCGGACGGAGGCGGACGGTCTTAGTGTATAATAAAGACCTGACCCCTAGTCACTTCGCCGGCGCGGCGGCGGCGGTGCGGTTGGCGGCGAGGAGTTTTGCCAGCACCTCGTCGTAGTACGGCTTTTCCCGCAGGCCCGCGTACTTGCCCGGGAAGAGGGCGGCGGTGATGTCGGCGGCTCCGCGCTTCGAGTCGTAGTTGTTCAGCACGACGGCGAGCCGTTGGTCGTGCGGCAGGCGCGTGTTGTCGATCATCGGGAAGTCGTAGTGGCCGATCCAGAACTCCGTCGCGCTCGTGTCGACGCGGTTGCTTTCCACGGTGCGAATCGTCATCCGCAGCTGGAGCTCCGACGTCTCGGGGTCCGCCGTCAGGACCTCCAGCTTCACGTTGCGGCGAATGCCGTCCACGACGAGCTCTTTTGCGACGAAGGGCGCACTCGTCTCGCCGCCGGGGAAGGTGAGGTTCCGGGTATCGATCGTGGCGTCGAACGTCTCTCCCCCATCCTCGATCACCAGCATCTGCTTCTTGATCACGGCATCCGCGACCTGGTTGAGCCTCCTGATGTAGTCCGCGCGGTTGGGGCTCGTCTTCACTTCCCGCTCGATGTGCAGGAAGAGCGGCTTCAAATTCAGCGACTCGTGGAAGTTGTACACGAGAAGCTCGAGGTTCAACATCTTCTGTTCGGGGGTTGCCGGCCCCGCGCGCAGGAACGAGCTGATGATGGACGTGAACATGTCCTTGCGCAGCGCGCTCTCCGACTCCTCCCGCTTGCTCGTCAGCTCGGAGTAGAGCCGCGCGTTGGTGTCGCTCGTCTGCATGCGCTCGCGGAGCGCGGCCTCGCGGCCTTCGCGGGCGCGCAGGTAGCTCGAGGTCCAGAACCCGAGCACCGCCACCGCGAGCGCGGTGAGAAGGCCGCCGATCGGCTGGAGGACGATCTCGGCCTTGTCCCAGGCGTCCCGCCGGGGCCGCGGCTCCTCCGAATCGTCGCCGCCGGCCGTCATTTCCTCGCGAGGGTGAGCTTGCCCGCCTCGTCCTTGACCACGAGGTCGTAGCGGCTCGGCTTCTCGTACAGGGTCACCTTCAACGAGGGGCTCGAGCCCTTGTGCGTGAGGGACAGCTTGCAGTCGCCGGTCGCGGCCGTCTTCACGCTGTAGGACCCGAACTGATCCGTGACCCCGGATGCGGAACCGCCTTCGCACTCGAGCTTCACCGCGACTCCGGCCGGCAGCGGCTTCCCATTCTCACTCACCGTGCCGAAGACTTCGGACGCGAGCGCCGCCGCCCC
>JBBRDK010000036.1:0-35422 GCA_038203955.1 Thermoanaerobaculia bacterium
TTCTAGTCTCGTCAATCGCGCGTGACTCGGTTCTCCTCTCTCTTCCCGCGCCGGGGACGGCTGGGATGAGGGGTCCGGCCGCCCGCGTCGTCGACGAAGTGTGTCGAGACGCGCGCTCAGGCGCGGACACTCCGTCGCCTTCATGATCCGGGTCTTCTTCGCCCGGTTGCGGTGGGGAACGATCCCGCCGCGCGCCTTCGAGAGAAGTCCGACGGCGTAGACCTTCTCGCCGGTCAGGGACCCCCAACCTCTTCCGAGCCCCGGGAGAGAGGGAACTGCGGCGGGCCGATTGCCGGAATGGCGGGCGGCCGGTCCTCGTTGGCGGACCTGGGAGCCTGTCCATGACCCTCTGCGGCTGCGCCCGGTGACGGAAAACACCCTGCCGGCGGAAGAACCTCGTCCGGCGGACGCCTCTGCCTCGGACGCGCCCGCGCGCAAGCCGGGCCGCCGCTTCGACCGGTCGATCGTCGACGGGCCGATCGGCTCCGCCGTCTGGCGTCTCGCCTGGCCGACGATGCTGCAGAACGTCATCGCAGGACTCCAGGGCATCGTGGATCACGCGATGGTCGGCCACTACGTCGGCTACATCGGCAACGCGGCGATCGGCGTGAGCTGGCAGATCGTCATCGTCGTCATCGTCTTCATCAACTCGCTGTTCACGGGGATGGCGGTGCTCGTGGCGCGCTTCGCGGGAGCCGACGAGCCCGAGAAGGTGAACCGGGTCGTGTACCAGGCGTTCCTGACCGCGATCGGGCTGTCCGCCGTGATGGGCGCGGTCGGTTACCTCGCCGCACCCTCCCTGCTCGGCGTCATCCACGCCGCGCCGGAGGTGCAGCGCGAGGCGCTTCCTTTCCTGCGCGCGATGTTCCTCGGGATCGTCGGCATGATGCTCTTCTACATGCTGAGCGGCGCGTTCCGGGCCGCCGGGGACACGAAGACCCCGCTGCGGCTCGGCGTGGCGATGACCGTCCTGACGGTGCTGTTCAACGTCCTCTTGATTCCGCGCTACGGGACGGTGGGCGCCGCCTACGGCACGATCGCGAGCAGCACGCTCGTCGCCGGCTGGGGTATCTGGAGGCTCTTCACCCCGCGGTCGGTGATTCATTTCCCGCGCGACATGACGCTCAAGCCCGACTTCACGATCATCAAGTCGCTCTTCCGCTTCGGACTGCCGAGCGGCGTGCAGGGCATCGCGATGAACGTCGCGGGCGTTCTGCTGCTGCGCTTCATCGGATCGCTCGCGCACAGCGCCGCGGCCCAGGCGGCCTTCGCCGTCGGATACACGGAGCTCTTCTCCCTGATCACCTGGACCTCGGTGGGTCTGATGGGCGCGTCGGCGACGATCGCGGGCCAGAACCTCGGGGCGGGCAAGCCCGATCGCGCGATCCGCGGCGTGGCGGTCGCCTCGCGCATCGGGCTCGGCGTCGCCGTGGTGATCGGCGGCCTCTTCCTGGTGGTCCCGAGCCTCCTCCTCGGGATCTTCGGCATGACCGAGCCGCTCGTCACGTCGATCGGAACGCAGCTTCTGAGATATCTGAGCGTCTCCGGCCTCTTCATCACCGTCGCCTTGAGCTACACGGGCGGCCTGCAGGGCAGCGGCGATACGAAGAGCCCTCTCTACATCTCGATCGTGTCCCAGATCGCGGTGCCGATCGGCCTCTGCACGGTGCTCCAGTCGATGCGCCCGCTTCAGCCGGCCGACATCTGGCTGGCAATCGTGCTCGGCCACATGACGCGCGCGCTTCTGAGCTTCGTCCGTTTCCGCCAGGGCAAGTGGCGGCACATCGCGGTCGACATCGGCCGCGCTCCGAGCTGACGAAGCGAGCGAGCTCTGCCCCCTCTCCCCGCGCGCCGGGGGAGAGGGCCCGGGTGAGGGGCGGTTGTTTGCCGCACGCGGGTTCCTCTGGGGCGAAGGTCTGAATCGCGTGGATGGCCCGGTGCGACGCCGGAAGCGATACATCGCTCCTGCACGCCTCGACGGACGACAGAAAGGCTAAGAGGAGATTCGGATGATGCTGGTTCGAACCGCGGCTTCGAGATGGAGTCTCGTCCTTTCGATCCTCACGCTCGTGAGCGGCTTCGCCTCCGGGCAGCAGACGCCGCCACCCTCATCGACTCCGCCGCCGCCGGGTTCGAGGGACTTTCAGGCGCGCTACGAGCCGCCATCCGGGCCCGGCGTGGGACAGGCGTACCTGAAGACGTACGAAGGCGAGTGGACGGTCCAGAGGAACTTCTATCCGCCGAACGGCGGTCCGGTCAATCGGGCGACGGGCGAGTGCACGCAGAAAATGATTCAGGACGGCCGCTTCCTCCAGTCGGACTTCACGTTTCATCAGGACGGCAAGTCGTCCACGGGCACCGGGATCAGCGGGTTCGATCCGAAAACGGGGCTGTTCACGACGTTCTGGTTCGATTCGCGCTCGACCCGAGTCTCCATCCGCCAGAGCCGCGATCCCTTCGACGGCAAACAGATTGTTCTCTACAGCGTGTCGCTCGGCGGCAGCCACGGACAGGAGCACGTGTCGCGGACCGTGTCGCACCTGGAAGACGGCGGCCCGGAAGCTCATCCATCAGCAATTCAATTCGGACGCGGCGGGCAAGGAGCACGTCTTGATGGAGCTGATTCTGACGCGGAAGTAGGCTGGCAGAGAGAGACTCTCGACCCTCTCTACCCTCGCCCCGGGCACGGGGAGAGGGGGGCGAAGAGGGGGGCGGAAGCGCCTCTGCCTTCTAACCGGCCTTCTTGCCTGCGCCCGCCTTCGCCTTCGTCCGAACGAACGCGAAGTTCTGGTTGGGCAGCGAGTTGAACTCCGCCGCCTGCTTGCAGAAATCCGCCGCCTTCGCCCGGTCGCCCTTGCCCTGGTAGGCCTGGCAGAGCCGATAGAGGTCCTCGGGATTCTGCTGGTTGGCCTGCTGCAGCTCGGAGATCGCCTTGTCGTACTCCTTTTCGGCGAGCGCGATGATGCCGTCGAGCTCGTGAACGTTCTTCACCTGGAACGGGTTCTTCGAGCTCGCGGAGCCCTTGCGAAACTCCTCCGCCTCCTTCTTCGCCCCGGCGAAATCCTTCTTCGCGAGCGCGACGCGGGCGAGGTTGTAGTGGTGCGCGAGCTTCGCGTTCTCCTTGACCTCCGCGGACAGGGTCGATCCCTCGACCAGCTTGACGCCTTCGTCGAACTCCGTCTTCGCCGCGTCCGCCTTCCCCAGGGCGAGAAGGATGTTCCCTTTCAATCCGCGGTCGAACGCCATCGCCGGCACGTCGTTCGTCGTCTTGCCGAGGGCATACTGCGCGTCGACGTCCGCCGCGGCCTTCGCGAGATTCCCGCCGTCCAAGTAAACGACGGTCCGCGCGAACATGGCCGTCCTTTTCTCTCCGTCGCTCCTCGCCTTCTTCGACAGCTGCGCGAGCTCCGCCACCGCCTGGTCGGGCTTGCCCGAGTAGAGCAGGGCCATGGCGATGCCCTGGTGCGCGTTGACGAAATTGGGCTCGATGGCGAGCGCCTTGCGGTATTGCGCGATCGACTCGTCGTAGCGGCCCATCTTGAGAAGCAGCTCGGCGTAAGAGTCGTAGGGGTTCGGGTCCTTCGGAATGAGCTCGATATATTTCTGGAACGCCTTCTCCGCGTTTGCGTAATCGGCGCTCTGCCGGTAGGCGTAACCCAGGATGTTGAAGGCGGTCGAATAGGAGGGCGCAAGCTCGGTTGCCTTCCGGTAGTGCTCGATCGCTTTCGGATAATCCTGCTGACCGAAGTAGAAGCCGCCCAGGTTGAAGTGTGCCCGCTCGTCGTTCGGATAGGCCGCGACGAGCGCCTCGAGGTGCTCCTTCTGCTTGACGGCATCATTATTGGCGCCCGACTGCGCCGCCAGGATGAGCAGCCGTTCGCCGTTGGACGCCTTGTCCGCCAGGCCGACGGCCTTGTTCAGGTGATCGAAGAATTCCTTGCCGGTGGGAGCCGAGTTCGCGATGCTGAGCTCCGCCCAGGCGAAATTGGGATCGAGCGACGCGGCCTTCTGGAAGTGCTGGTACGCGTCGGTGACCTGGAGCTTCTCGGCCAGGTCCCGCCCCTGCAGGAACTCGGCCTTCGCGTCGGCGGAGGCGGTCGTGATCGGGATCTTTCCGTCGCCCGCCGGGACGGGAGTGCCGACCTCGGCCACGGGAGCCGCGGCGGAGTCTTTCTTCGCGCAGCCGGCCGCCGGCAGGCCGGCCACCAGGGCGAGCGCCATCGAGAGAATGAGAGGGGAGTTCCTGCGCATCGTGTCCTCCATCGTGCTGTGGGGGGCGGAAGAGCCCGCCGGAAGAAGGTTAGTACGAAGACTTCGGCGGGAGGTTGCGTTCCTCCTGGCGTTTGCCGGCGGAGGCCGGTTCCGGGGCGGACGAGTGGCCTCTGCGGGAGGATGAGTGCCGAAACTCCTGAGGCCCGGGACGGATAGCCCGTCCAGGCCGGGCAGGAGCGGGACGACCGCTAACGGCCCGCCGCCGGCAGGTACTTCTTCTTCACCTTCGCCACCACGCCGACGTTCCGGTCCGCGACCTCGGAGATCTGATACTCGACGACGGCGCCGAGCAGGATCGCGGTCTCTTTCCCGGTGAGCTTGTAGTCCTGCTGGATCCACTCCGCCAGCGCCGATCCCGCCTCGCGGAAGGCGTCGTCGAGCGAGCCCGACAGCCCCATCGCCATCAGGTGCTCGGCGTTTTCGACGCGCGGCCCCGCGATGCGCTTCTCGCGGAGCACGTCGACGGAAAACTCGACGTCGAGCGAGGTCTCGAGCGCGTTGCCGTTCAGCTCGCCGTCGCCCTGGAGCGCGTGGCCGTCGCCGACGTACAGAAGCGCGCCCGGCTGGGCCACACCCAGGTACACGGTCGCGCCTTCGCGGATCTCGCTGAAGTCCATGTTGCCGCCGATCCGGCCGGAGTCGCCGGTCCGGATCGCCGCGCCGCCGAAGCCGGGCGCGACGCCGACGCAGCCGAGCATCGGCCGGACCGGGACCACGAGGTTCTTCAGGTGCTCGGTCGGCTTCGCGGGCGTCGCGAGTCCCTTCTCGAGGTCGAGGTTCCAGATCACCGTCTTGAAATCGTTGTCCCGATGCTCCGCCGCATAGCCGGAGGTGATCGCGCGGTCCACCAGCCCGTCGTCGCTGATCGCCGTCGTCCGGTTCAGCCGAAGCTTCCGCAGGCGCACGGCGATCACGTCGCCGGGCATCGCGCCTTCGACGTAGAAGGGGCCGGTCTGGGGGTTGCCGCCGAGGACGCGGCCCTTCGCCTTGTCGTCCACGCCTCCGGCGTCGACGGTCTTCGTGCGGACGACGTCGCCCGGCCAGATCCGCAGGACGGGCGCGATGGATGAGGAGAACGCGCGGTGGAACTCGACCGGCTCGAAGTCGAGAGTCCGCGGCGCCGCCGGCCGGTCCTTCTCCCAAGGAAGCCGCTTCGCGCGCCAAGTGGAAGGCGGCGACTCGCCCCAGTCGTCGGGATCGTGGAAGACCACGGTGCCGGAGAGCTCGTCGCCCTGCGCTTCGATGCGTCCGGTGTAGGCATTCTTTTCATCCCCGCTCTTCGTCTCGAACCGCAGGCCGCCGGCGTCGGAGGTCCCCGAGAGAGGCACGCGCTTGCCGCCCCCGAGAATCCAGCCGGACACCTTCCCCTTTTCGATGCGGAGGCTCATGCGCTGGTGGAGCGGGTTGCCCCAGACGGACGTGGTGAGCTGCCACTCATCCGCGGATGAGGTCGGGGCGGCGGGGATGGGGGTCGGCGTCGGGCGGTTCTGGCCGACGGCGGCGGCGGCGGCGAGAGAGGCGAGAACCGCGATAGCGAAGGTCGAAATCTTCATGAATTCTCCAGGTCGGTCGTGCGCGGCTTCCGACCGTCCGCGCTATTTCTTCGCGCCGGCCTTCCGCAGGATCTCGGCGATCTCGGTGCGCTGAAAGATTTCCGCGAACATCATAGGGGTGGCGCCGCCTTTCGCCTTCGTGTTCGGGTCCGAGCCCGCCTTCAGCAGCGCACGTATGGCGGAGGGCGAGCAACCCGTCTGCACGGCCCAGAGCAGCGCCGTCGAGGCGTTTTCGTCCTTTGCCTTCACGTCTCCGCCCGCGGCCGCGAGCGCCTCGACCACTTCGGACCGGGGGATCGATTCCGGGTCGTTCGCGCAGCGCTGGGCCGCGATGAGCATCGGGTGGTAGTCGCCCTTCGCGTGCGCGTTGGGGGACATTCCGATCTGAAGGTAGAGCCGCACGGCCTCGAGCTTCCCGTCCGAAACGGCGTGGCCGAACGCGGACTCCGTGTACTCGTACCCGAGCTTCCCGAGAGCGGTCTTTCGGCCGACCTCTCCCGTGGCGTCTGCCGCCGGCGCTGACTCCGTGGATTCCTCGGCCTCCGGCTCGAGCTCGGCGACACCGCCGGAAGTCACCGCGGCCTTCACGTTGGCGTGGAAAAACCAATCCTGGCCGAGCTGTTTCGACCGGAACTCGGCGTCGAGGCGTCCTTCGCCGTACCGCCGGAGGTTGATGGTCGGATGCTGCGAGCCGCGGCGGCCGCTCTGGGGGAGGGCGGCGTCGTAAGGCACCGCGAACACGGAGTCCGTGCCGACGCGCCAGAGAATCCTCAGGGCGTGCAGCTTGCCGTCGCGCGCCAGCTCCGTGAGACGCGCGACCGTCCGGTCCTCCTCGGCGACCTTCCTGTCCGAGGCGAGGATCACCAGCCAGTGGCCGGTGGAATCCTCGGGGTCCGCCTGTTCCGCGACGGCGACCGCCCGCAGGGTCGTGGTCTTACCGCGGACCGTCAGTGTCCCGAGGGCGTCATCGGCGACCGCCGGCAGCGCCAGGGAGAGAGGCAGCAGAAGAAGCAGGACTCTCTTCATGGGAGGCCCTCCGAGTGGTTTGGGACAGCGGCTCTCAATTCCACTTCAGGTTGCGAAGCTGGTCGAGATTGAGGTTGCCGCCCGACAGGACGACGGCCACACGGGAACCGGCGGGCAGCTTCACCAGCCCGTTCAGCAGCGCCGCGACCGGCGCGGCGGCGGCGCCTTCGACCACGAGCTTGCAGCGCTCCATGGTCCAGATCATCGCGTCGAAAATCTCGCGGTCGGGCAGCGCCACGATCTCGTCCACGAACCGCTGGACGACGGAGAAATTGATCTCTCCCACCCGGCGCACGCGCAGGCCGTCGATGATCGTCCGGCAGTCGATCGTCGTCAGCTTCCCGGCCTCGATGCTGTCCTTCATGGCGGGACCGTCGGACGACTCGACGCCGATCACGCGCACTTTCGGATTGTGGCTCTTCATCGCCATCGAGACGCCGGAGATCAATCCGCCGCCGCCGATCGGGACCACGACGGCCTCGACCTCCGGCCAGTCCATCGCGATCTCGAGGCCGAGCGTGCCCTGGCCAGCGATGAGCTCCGCGTCGTCGAAGGGGTGGACGTAGACGAGCCCATCCGTGCGCACCAGGTCCTTCGCCTTCTCGTTCGCCTCGTCCCAGATCGTGCCGTGCAGCACGACCTCGGCGCCGTAACCCTTCGTGGCCGCGATCTTCGCCGGCGTCGCGTTCTCGGCCATGCAGACGACCGCGCGGATGCCGTGGATCTTCGCGGCGAGCGCGACGCCCTGCGCGTGATTGCCGGCGGATGAGCACACGACACCGCGCCTCTTCTGCTCGTCGGAGAGGAGCGCGAACTTGTTCAGGGGCCCGCGAATCTTGTACGACCCCACGCGCTGGAAGAGCTCGGCCTTCAGACGGACGTCGAAGCCCGTCCGTTCCGAGAGCTGCCGCGACGTCAGCAGGGGAGTGTGATGGATGTGCGGCGCGATCCGCGCCCGCGCCTGGCGAAAGTCCTCGAGTGTCAGAGCGAGCACTTTCATCAGGCTAGCACGCAGGGCGGAGCGGTCGCGCCGCTGAGCCAAGCCGCGGCGGCCGACGGTAGGCGAAATCAGCCCATCAATTGCTATGTTCGGGTCATGGCTGGATTTCCGAGGGTTGACGCTGGAGGATCGCCCGCTCGAGCGTGTACTCGAGGAGCTGCGAGGTCTCTACTTCGAGTTGGACGTCCGCGTCGATGCGTTGACCAAGGATCTGCGGCTAATGGTGCGTTCGCCCGCGTAGGGCGCCGACAGTCGACCTGTGGCCTGACCGCGAATAGGATGCTGAAGCTCCTCGTCCACTCCTTGACAACAGACTCCGCGAGAACCTGCGGGACGTCAGCCCGCTGTGCCATCGTGGACGACCCCGGACGGAATCGGCGAAGCCCGCGTCGTTCGGGTTTTCCTATTCCATCCGGGACCATCATCGGACGACGGGCCGACTTCTTTCGGACCTACGGCGACGCCACTGGTTCGTGGATTCCCTGGCGGTCTACTTGCAACGGTTGGCCGGCTCGCCAGGCCCTCCCTCGAGGCACGGGATCGAGCTGATGTACTCGTAGACGGCCCGGAGGTCATGATTCGTCATTTCCTGATAAACCGGCCACGGCATGACCTGCAGGAGCGGACCGAACTGAGGATGCGCATGGTCCAGATCGATGCCGGTCCTCATGGTCTGAAGAAACTCCTGAAAGGTATGGCCCCCTTCCGCCCGGCCCGTTTTGTCCGGAGTGAGGTTGCGGGAGATGAACGGACCGAAGGCCACTCCGCCACCCAGGTAACCGGCCGCGTTGATCTTCTTGGGCTGACCGAGGTACGGGTCGCCTCCGGCGGCGTACGGTGGGTTCGTATGACAATCGTTGCAGCCGCCCAGCGCGTTGACGATGTAGCTGCCTAATCCGACCAGAGCCCGATTCTTTCCGCGCAGATTCAGACGAACGGGGGCGATGTTGAAGCCCTGCTGAATTCTGGACTCGTCTCCTTCTCGATCGTCGTCGTCCGCTTTCACGCGCGGGGAGGTCGTCAGTACGACGGCAAGGGCGACCACCGCGACGGGGACGCCGGCCCCAAGGACCCTTCGAGGTAAACGTGACATCTTGCTTCTCCTTTCCCAATCCTTCGTCGTTGCGTCCGAGGTCCGCTCACTTCTCGGAGCGGCGACCGGCCGCTTTCGTGAGGTCTCGGGGCCATGTCGGGAGAACCGGCGGCGACCGGGGCAGGATCATCCTCATCGAGCCGTCAACGGCACGGATGACCGGGGCGCGGTCGGGGGGCGCTCGCAGGCACGCGGCAATCGGCTCGGGTGGGGCCGGATCCTTTCTGATCGCCCGTTCTTGATCTGCGGTTCGGACAGGCGAACCCAGCCGCACTCTGGGACTTTCGGCGGCGGCTGTCAAGAACGGGTTTAGGAGAAAGGGGTCTGAGCCTCGGGATCGAAACCCGAACCTCATTCGTCCCCCGGATTCGGGTCACGCGTTGCGTTGTCCCGTCGAGCTGTGTTTCTCAGGGGCCGCGGATTCCGCGACGAGCCTCCTGGGCGCGTTCCGGCGCCAGGCTCCTTCGAGCAGCCGGCGAAGATCGTCCGGGTGGACGGACGAGAGCCGCACCAGCATTGCCGGGTAACCCCGGTAATGGTCCGTTATATAGAAGGTCTCCGGATCGGCTGCCATCAAGGCCTCCCGCTCGTCGAAGTCGATTTTCACGACGAGCGAGCCGCCATCCTCCTTGAGCCGGGCGAGAAACTTTCCTTTCACCCGAAACGCCGGGGTGCCGTAAGAGAGTCCCTCCTCGACTCCCGGCAACGCGAGCGCCAGCCGGCGCACCGCAGCGAAGGTGACCGCACCGGGACTCCTCTTGGGCTTCGGGCGACGCGTGGTCCTTTTACCTTCTCCTCCCCGATCCGCTCACTTTGCTCCCATTACGATTCCAAGATTTGCGGGTCAATCCTGGCAACCTCCGACACCTCGGGCGCCGGAGTTCCGGATCAGCGTATTCGAACTTCGAGATCCCGATGCGCCGCTTCTACGAGAGGATCAAAGTTCGCCGCGGCGGTAAGTGCGCGTTCGTGGCCGTGGCTCGACCACGAACAGGATGCTGAAACTCCTCGCCCACTCCGTGACAACAGACATAAGGGGACTGGTCGCCTTTTATCCGTTGTATGCCTTTTCGAGCTGGGCGATGTCGATCTTCTTCATCTTCATCATCGCATCGAAGGCGCGTTGCGATTTCGGCGACTCAGGGTCTTCGAGCATGTCGGGGAGGATCGCCGGAACGACCTGCCACGAGAGACCGTACTTGTCCTTGAGCCAGCCGCACTGCTGCGCTTTGGGGTCACCGCCGCTCGTCAACTTGTCCCAGTAATAGTCGAGCTCCTTTTGCGAGTCGCAGACGATCTGGAACGAGACCGCCTCGTTGAAATGGAACACGGGGCCGCCGTTCAAAGCGGTGAACGACTGGCCTTCGATCTCGAAGGCCACCGTCATGACCGACCCGGGAGCCATGTGATGGATTTCCTGTCCTGCTTTGCCGTAACGGGTGATCTTGACGATTCGCGAATTGTTGAAGATCCCGGTGTAGAAACGGGCGGCCTCTTCGGCCTGATTCTCGAACCAGAGGCACGGCGCGAGCTTCTGTCTGAATTCCATTTCGATCCTCCTCGTCCATCCGACTCTAGCCAACGAAACAAAGGCAGGAACCCCGGCATCCCGGATATGCCCGGGATTCCTGCCCCGTTTCACGCCGTCAGCAGGAAGTCGGTATGGCCACCCCGTAATTCGCGTTCACGTAATCCAGGAATCGCTGCGCCGAGGCCGTGTCCAGCCGGTAGACCACGTTCGTCGCCCGGCACACCGCATCGCCCGTGATCGTGATCGCCGCGATATAGGTCGTTCCGCCGGCTGTGAGGAAGTTCGGACCGCCCGAGTCGCCGTAACACGCGCCGCCGTTTCCCGTCGACGGGTTCTGCGACAGACGCAGATATCCCTTGTTCAGCGCGTTGAAAGAGGAGAAGGCGTACATCCGGGGAACCGGATTGACGTCCTGGAAGAATGGCACGCCGCCGCCCACGACCCGGTTCTGCACCCCGTAGCCGACTGCCGTGAAGGTCGCTCCCTTCAGGCCGTTCTTGGCAGAAAGCCGATCCAGGAGCCCGCACGGCGGCAGCGTCGCGGGAGTGATCCCGGGGGGCGCCGCCGCGAGGATCAGCACCCCGATGTCTCCCGAGTCGCTCTGGCTCTTGTTGTATTCGGGATTGGTCACCGCCGCTGCCACCGGGAGGAGTTGCGTCGCCGCCGACGTCATCGCGCCGAAGGGAATCGAGGGATCGAACGTCGCGAACGCGGTGTAGCCCTGCGGCTGGAGGACGTCCGCAAAGTAGGAGGTGCAGTGGCTCGCGGTCAGGAACACCGTCGGGGCGATCAGCGTCCCCGTGCAGAGCGGGAAGATCAACCCGCTCGGTGCCTGAACGATGAACGCTCCGACGTTGCTGTACGCGTTGGTCGAATCGATCTGGCCGTACGTGATCCCCGATGCCGGGGCGGACGCCAGAAACAGGGACATCGCGAGTGCGAGAACCGAGGCGGGAAGGAGATGTCGGTGCATCGGAGGGTCCTCCTGAGGATCGGACAAGAGCGGTACCGGGCGCCTCGGACGCCCGGCCGGAACGAAAGTGCGGAGACCTGGTGCGCTACGGCGCATCGAGCAGACCTGCAAGCGCCGTTCCGGATGGGAGACAGCCGAAGCCGGCGGCACCCTCGTCGAGCGGGCCGGGCCTGAAAAATCGGGCGAGGACCTCGTTCCATTAGGCTTGACCTTTTCCAGGAGGACGAGGATGCGCTCTTTCACCCCCCGGGCCGTGGTCTGCTTTCTTCTCGCCGCGTTCGCCGCCGCCGATCCCGCGGCGGCCGCCGACGCCGTTACCGTGATCCGGGCGGGAAGACTCATCGACGGAAAATCTTCGGCCCCGCGGCGGGACCAGGTGATCGTCGTTCGCGGAAACCGCATCGAGAGCGTCGGCGACTCCGCTTCGGCCAGGGTTCCCGACGGCGCCGCGGTGATCGACCTGTCCCGCGCGACGGTGCTTCCGGGGCTGATCGACGCGCACACCCACATTTTTCTCCAGGGGGAGGATCCGGCCGAAGGAGGGTACGACGTCCAGCTGCTGAAGCACTCCCTCGCGTTCCGGGCAGCGCGCGCCGTAGTCGCGGTCCGGCGCGCTCTCGAGCAGGGCTTCACCACGATCCGTGACGTCGAAACGGAAGGCGCGGGCTACGGCGATGTCGGGATCAGGCAGGCAATCGAGGGCGGATACATCCCCGGGCCGCGCCTGTTCGTCGTCACGCGCGCGATCTCGACGACCGGCGGGTACGACCTCGAAGGTTACGCGCCCGAGATCGAGGTCCCGAAGGGGGCGCAGATCGTCGACGGCCCCGTGGAGGCGCGTAAGGCGGCGCGCGAGCAGCTCGATCACGGTGCGGACTGGCTGAAGGTCTACATGACGCACCGCTCGTGGATCGACGCGCAGGGCAATTTCGTCGCGCAGCCGACGCTGACGGTCGAAGAGCTCAGGGCGATCGTCGACGAGGCCCACGGCTGGGGCAAGAAGGTGGCGTGCCATGCCTACGCCGGAATCGGGCTTCGCCGGGCCCTCGACGGCGGATGCGACTCGATCGAGCACGGCCTGGATCTCGACGACGCCGCGATCGCGCAGATGGTGAAGCAGGGCACCTGGCTCTGCCCGACGATGAGTGTCTACTACGACCACCACGCGCCGGAGGATACGCCGGCCGGGCAGCGGGATCGCCGTCGGGTCGCGCTGCACGGGCCGTCGCTGCGCCGGGCCCTGAAGGCGGGCGTCAAGATCGCCTTCGGCACCGACGCCGGCGGTTTCTCCTGGAGCGACCCGATCGCGCGCGAGTTCCCGCGGCTGATCGAATTCGGAATGAGTCCCATGGCGGCGATTCAGTCGGCGACCTCCGGCGCGGCCGAGATGCTGGGGATGAGCGGAAAGATCGGCGCCGTCGCGCCGGGAGCCTGGGCGGATATCGTCGCCGTCCCGGGCGATCCGCTGGCCGACGTGAAGGAACTAGGTCGGGTCTTCTTTGTGATGAAGGATGGGAAGATCTTTCGAAACGAGGTCTCGGGCGCTCAGAAAGGACAAGCTCATGAAACGGGACGTGGCGGTGTGGATCGATCACAAAGAGGCCGTGATCTCGGCGATCGCCGGTGAAAACGAATCGACGAGCCGATTGGAGTCCGGGGTGACTCGTGGCGGGGCGTCTGGAGGCGAGAGCGGCGCGGAGGACCAGCGCGATAGACGGTTCGCAAATCACCTCCGCACTTTCTACGACTCCGTGATCTCTCGCGTCAAAGACGCCAACGGCATTCTCCTTCTCGGACCGGGGGAGGCGAAGCACGAGCTCGAAAAACGAATTCGCGATGAAGGAATGGGTGACCGCATCGTTGCGGTCGAAACGACAGACAAGCTGACCGATCATCAGGTCGCCGCAAAGGCCCGCGAGCGGTTCTCGAAGTAGGTCTTCTCGTCGCCGGGCCAGCCGAGGAAAAGAAGCGCGGGAAGCCGGCGGAACGGATTGAAGTGAAATCCCCGCGAGATCTCGCCCTCGATGGCCGCCTCGATCCCGCTGGCACGCCGAACCTTTCGTTTCTTCGAGGCGCAGCCCTCAGACGATGGCGGGGATGCCGACTCTTCGCGCGATTTCCCGGAAGCGGGGTTGAGAGTGAAGAGAGCGAAGGCGGGGATCGATGGCCATGTCGACCATCCTCTCCGCGCGGTCGGCGAGGGCCTTCTCGAAGGCATCCAGCGCGCTGTCGATCTGCCGGAATCCGAGGCGGGCAACGCCGACCTCATAAGCGATCGAAGATTCGTCGCGCCCGCTGAGCTCCTCGAGCGCCGCCTCCGCTTCCTCCCGCCGGCCGGCCGCGGCGAGGAGACGAATCCGGCCGGCCGCCGCTTCGCCGCTCTGCGGTGAGAGCCGCACGGCCTCTTCGAGCTCCGCGAGCGCCTTCTCCTCCTCTCCCTTCTGCTCGTACGCCAGGCCGAGATAGAAGTGCGCATAGAAAAAAGACGGGTCCATCTCCGTGGAGACGCGGCACTGCTCCGCAGCGCGATCGAAGTCGCCCGAATAGAGGTAGTGCCAGCCGAGATGCGTGTTGATCCCGAGGTCGAGGGGCTCGATTTCGAGCGCCTTGAGGCTCGAGTCGAGCGATTCGGCGACACGCCCGGCCGGCAGGAGATAGTGCGAGTAGGAGTGGTGCCCTTCCCAGTAGAGGGGGTCGAGCTCGATCGACCGGCGAAACTCGGCCTCCGCCCCGGTCCAGTTCCAGTCGAAATAGAGAAGGATCCGGCCCATGCTCGTGTGTGCGTCCGCGAGCGAATCGTCGAGCTCCAGCGCCCGCGTCGCGGCGGGCCGGGCACGGGCGATTACGTCCTCCGCGCGGCCGCCGAGGCCGCCGCCGCGCTCGAGGTAACAATCCGCGAGACCCGCGTGGGCCCGCGCGTACCCCGGATCCGCTTCGATCGCCTCCTGAAAGAACCGGATCGCCTTGCTGCGGGTTTCCGGCGTTCTGCGCGCCCAGAAATAGCGTCCTTTCAGATACAGCTGATAGGCATGGACGTTCTGCGTGTCCGAACGCCGGTGCGCGCGGGCGGAGCCGGAAAGACCGAGACCGAGACGGTCCCGCAACGTGGCGACGATCGTGTTGGCGACGTCGTCCTGCACGGCGAACACGTCCTGGATATCCCGATCGTAAGTCTCCGCCCAGAGCTGGTAGCCGTCGGCCACGCTCGTCAACTGCGCGGTCAGGCGCATCCGGCCGGCCGCTCTCCGCACGCTCCCTTCGAGAATGGCGGTCGCTCCGAGAGCCCGGCCGAGCTCGCGAACGTCCTGGATCCTTCCCTTGAGGGCGAAGACCGACGTGCGGGAGACCACGCGCAGGCCGGGGACACGGGACAGCGCGCCGATGAGCTCTTCCGTCATGCCGTCGCTGAAGTATTCGTTGTCCGGGTCGGGACTTCGGTTGACGAACGGCAGCACGGCCAGAGACGCCGGGCCCGCCGCGGCGGCGGGTAAGTCCGGCTTCCCGTCTCGTCCCTGCGTGCCGCGCGCTCTCGGTTCTTCCGAGACGAGCCCGAATGCGAACGCGAGATCGCTCATCGACTGGAATCGTCTCTCGGGCTCTTTTTCGAGACACCGGGCGAGAACCTGGACGAAGCCGGGCGCGGTCTCTTCCAGCGTTCCCAGGCGCTCTCGCGGGTCGTGGTGAAGGGCTTCCGAAAGCGTCTCGGCCGCGCTCGATCCGGAGAAGGCGCGCTCGCCCGTCGCCACCTCGAAAACGACACACCCGAGAGCGAAGATGTCGCTCCTCGCATCCGCCTGAAGGCCTCGCACCTGCTCCGGGGAGAGATAGCCGACGGTGCCCAGAACGACGCCGGCGCCGGTATCGGGGGACTCCGTCGCGATCCCGCTGCCCGAACCCGCCGGAAGAGTGGGCGCCGTGCGCGACAGACCGAAGTCGAGGACCTTCACTCTCCCGTCACGGGTGATGAACAGATTCTCCGGCTTGACGTCGCGGTGAACGATCCCTTTCGCGTGGGCCGCGAAGAGACCCTCCGCGACCGCACGTCCGATCGCCGCGGCCTTTCTCCAGTCGGGCGCGGCTCCCAGGATGGACAGTCGGAGCGTCTGGCCTTCGAGGAGCTCGGTGACGGCGAACAGGATTCCCTGCTCTTCACCGATGTCGTGAATGGCGAGAATGTTGGGATGGTTCAACGCCGCGACCGCCCGCGCTTCCCGTTCGAATCGGGCCTTGAGGTCCAGATCCCCGGCGAGCCGGTTCGCCACGACTTTGACCGCGATCTCGCGTCCCAGCCGGGTGTCCCGCGCCCGGTAGACCTCGCCCATTCCGCCCGCGCCGAGCGGCGCGATGATCTCGTAAGGGCCGAGGCGGGAGCCGGCGGTCAGAGGCACGTCTCTCGAAAGACTACATCGGACGGCGAGGGCATCGGATCTCCGGGCGGCGGCAATCACTACGATTTCCTGACATTCTTGTGGGATGGCGCGTGCGATCGGCGGAGTCAATGCCGGAGATCCGTGAAGACTCCGAAGCTCCGGCGATCCGCCGGCGCTGGTCGCTGCGCGAGGTCGAGCGATACTTGCTCGCCCGGGACGCGCCTCCTGAGAGAGTAGCGGCGGGTGTCGCGCTGGGAGTCGGCATCGGCATGACTCCGCTCATCGGGCTCCAGAGCCTGATCGCGGTCGGCCTCGCCCTCCTTCTGCGGCTCCGGAAGCTCGATGTGTTTATCGCGACCTGGGTCATGAACCCGTGGACCGTCGTCCCGATCCTGACCCTGGAGTACGCGATCGGCCGGGCGGTCGTGGGGCATCGTGCCGGCGGGGGAGGCATCGACTGGAGCGCCTTCGCGCGGGGCTCCTTTGCCCAGGCGTTCCGGACTCTCGGCGTCCGCGATCTGGCCGCGCTCTTAGTCGGCGGCGCCGTCGTCGCGGTCCCGAGCGGGATTGCCGCTTACGCGCTGGTGCTCCGATTCCTCGCGAGAAAGAGGCGTGGCATCGAAGGGACTTGAGGAGCTCTCCGTTCACCGGGCGGGGTCACGGCGATGGGTCCGGCTCTCGAATCAGATGTCGTCCTGCCTGAATCGCCCCGGAGGGAGACGGAGCGAACGGGGCCTCGCGAGACTGTAGAATCCCCGCCTCCGTCGCCTTCGAAATTTCAGCGGGGTAACTCACGGTGATCGGCCGCAACCTCTCCCAATACCGCATCACCGCGTCCATCGGGGCCGGCGGGATGGGTGAGGTCTATCGGGCGACCGACTCCCGGCTCGGCCGCGACGTCGCGATCAAGGTGCTGCCTCCGGCCGCCGCGAGCGATCCCGAGCGCCGCAAGCGCTTCGAGCAGGAGGCGCGCGCCGCCTCGGCTCTCAATCACCCCAACATCCTGACCGTCTACGACATCGGCGAAGACGCCGGGACGACGTACATCGCGATGGAGCTCGTCGAAGGAAAGACCCTGCGCGAGCTGATGGCGGCGGGAGAGCCGGTCGCGACGAAGAAGGTCCTCGACATCGCCGTGCAGACCGCCGAGGGGCTCGCCAAGGCGCACGCCGCCGGCATCGTGCACCGGGACCTGAAGCCCGAGAACCTGATGGTCTCGAAGGACGGCTACGTCAAGATCCTCGACTTCGGCCTGGCGAAATTGATCGAGCCGGTCGCGCAGGACGCGACCGGGCTGCCGACGGCGATCGCGTCCGCCACGACCCCCGGCACGGTGATGGGCACGGCCGGGTACATGTCGCCCGAGCAGGCGAGCGGCCAGACCGTGGACTTCCGTTCCGACCAGTTCACGCTCGGCGCGATCCTCTACGAGATGGCGGCAGGCAGGCGCGCGTTCGAGAGGAAGACCGGCGCGGAGACTCTCGTCGCGATCATCCGGGAAGAGCCCGAGTCTCTCGGACAACTCGCGCCGAAGGCCCCGGCCCCGGTGCGGTGGATCGTCGAGCGCCTGCTCGCCAAGGACCCGGAGGAACGATACGCCTCCACGAAGGACCTCTGGCGGGATCTCAAGAGCGTTCGCGACCATCTCTCGGAAACCTCCGCGTCGGGCGGGCTCCAGGCGGCGGAGCCCGCGAAGCCGCGCCGGCGGGGATGGGCCCTCCCCGCCATCGCCGCGCTCGCCGCCGGGATCGCGGGGGGATTCCTGCTTCGCGGCCTCACCGCGAAGCCCACGCCGCCCGTCCAGCTGGCGCGACTCACCTACAACCGCGGCGCCATCATGTCCGCGCGGTTCGCACCCGATGCGCAGACGATCGTGTACGCCGCCGCCTGGGAAGGTCTTCCCCTCGACCTCTTCACGACGCGTTCCGGAAGCTCGGAGTCGCGTTCGCTCGGGCTCGCCGGGGCGAACCTTCTGGCCATCTCCTCCAGCGGCGAGCTGGCGGTCGCTCTCAACCGCCACTTCCTGTTCGGTTTCGAAACGGCCGGGACGCTGGCGCGGGTTCCCCTGGACGGCGGCGCGCCGCGCGAGGTCCTCGAAAACGTGGAGGACGCCGACTGGTCGCCCGATGGAAAGAGCCTCGCGGTGGCGCGCCACGTGGGAAACCGCAACCGGCTCGACTACCCGATCGGAAAAGTGCTGTACGACGCGCCCGGCTGGTTGAGCGACGTCCGCGTCTCGCCCGACGGGCGTTTCGTGGCCTTCATCGACCACCCGTTGCGCGGAGACAATAACGGCATCGTGAAGGTCGTCGACACGGACGGAAAGGTCCGGATGACCGGCCCCTCCGCCCTCAACGGGATCGCCTGGTCGCCGCGAGGGGACGAAGTCTGGTCGAGCGGACGCGACAGCGTCTCGGCGACCTCTCTCTCGGGCAAGACGCGGACCACCTGGAGCGCCCCCGGTGGATACATTCAGGACATCGCCCGCGACGGACGCGTTCTCTGCGCCGTGAACACCTCCCGGCGGGAGATCGTGGGCTTTTCCGCGGGTGACAGGGGCGAGCGGAACCTCACGTGGCTCAACTGGTCCTTTCCCAAGGGCATCGCCTCCGACGGCAAGGCCGTTCTTTTCGAAGAACAGAACATCGAACCGCAGGGCATCTATCTCCGCAAGCTCGACGGGTCCGCCGCCGTCCGGATCGGGGAGGGCGGCGCGTGGGGCTTCTCGCCGGATGGACGGTGGATTCTCTCGATCCGGCGGGACGGACAACAGAGGTCCCAGATCGTGCTCCTGCCGACCGGAGCCGGAGAGCCGAAACTGCTTCCGAAGAGCGACATCCTCGCCGGCGCGGCGACCTGGTTTCCGGACGGACGGCGGATTCTCTTCTCGGGCAACGAGCCGGGCCACGGCTCCCGCCTCTTCGTGCAGGACATCCCGGACGGGAAGCCGCGCGCCATCACTCCCGACGGAGTCACCATTCGCTTCGACGTCATCTCGCCGGACGGCAAGTCGATCGTTGCGACGGGAACGGACCAGAAGATCGACATCTACCCGGTCGAACCGGGGGAACCTCACGCCGTTCCCGGGCTCGAGCCTGTCGACATCACGATGCGATGGACGCCCGACGGCAATTCGATCTTCGTCTACCGCCCGTCCGCCCCTCCGCTGCGCGTCGAGAAGGTCGACGTGAAGACGGGCCGCCGCACGCTGTGGAAGGAGATCCGGCCTCCGGACCCGTCCGGCGTCGAGCAGGTGGGTCCGATCCAGATCGCGCCGGACGAAGCGTCCTACGTGTACTCGTACCGCCGCCGGCTCGACGACCTCTACCTGGCCACCGGGCTGCGCTGATACGCCGGCTCCGCTGGCGCTGCGCCTCCCGCAGCGCGCACGTCGGCTTCGCTTCGCTCCGCCTCCCGCAGCGCGAGGCTCCTCCCTTCGTGACGCTCGGGAGACCCTCACGCTGCGAGCGGATGGTCGAGATGGGCAGAAATGCTCTGAGCCGCGATCTGCTCCCTCTCCCGGCGGGAGAGGGCCGGGCTGAGGGGCGTTCCCTCACTCGCATAAGTCTTATCCGTCTTCCGGAGGACCTATGTTCTGCGACGAGCATTCCGGCCAGTCTGGAAGCTTCGGTGACTGTCCCCAGTTATGAAGCGAGACTTACCCGAAATACGCAGTAACTATGCTCCCGCCCAGCACGCAGGCGCGATTCGAACCTTCTCATGACCGAGTCCGCGCTTGACCACGACCGTCATTTTCCGGTTTTCACGTACTGCATGCAGTCGCCCTGATTTATGAAGCGGCGCGGGTAGGTAAAGCTCACCCAGCCGTCGTTCTTGCACTCAGTGGCAGTACTTGGCGGACCACATAGGCGCTCATTATTCGGGATATTCACTGTCGTCGGCTGGCCCTCCGGAACAATGAACGTGTTGTACACTTCGACTTCCTCCCTGCCTAGATTCTTCGCTCTATGGACACGGCCATCTACATCCTCGAAAGCCTGCCCTGCCGTGTAGACATCTTCCTGGCCACATCCATCCTCCACGGTCAGCGTACCGCGCTTGATGACGTTGTAATTACGCCCGGGGTGATAGTGCCAGGCGAGCACTTCCCCGGGCGCTATCGTGAGGCGCCGCATGGTCACTGTAGCGGGACCACCGAACAATTCGGAATAGGCGATGGTGCCAGCTGCGATCAAGTCGCTAACCGCTGCATATGCAGTGATCCCAAAGAGAAGGGCACCAAGGCTGACGGCGATCGCCAAACGTGTTCTCCAAAGGTTGGTCTTCATGGATCTCCTTAAGTTAAATGGGGGACAATGGGGGACAGTCACCGAAGCTCCCAAATTCCATAACGCGAGCCAGTCGTGGCAGTGACTTGGATGCTCAGTTGAGGCGAAGAAGCGAAGCGTTTGTCCGAATGCGACTGAGCAAGCAAGACCTTCATGAAACCTCCTTCCGCACGATGGCAAGGCCGCGTTGGCCCTCGCCGAGGCTGTCGAGGCGGTGAAGCTGGAGCCTGAAGAGCGGTCTCAGGCCCTTTTCCAATAACGAACACCATGAGCGTCTTTAGCCTGACACTTTCGTTTCGGACGGCACGCTCCGAGTAGCCGTCGTCCGCGTCCGCGACCCAAGGGTTTCCGGACACGTCGGCGGCCACGCCCAGCGGTCCGAAGAATCTGGCCTGCGTTCCGACCCCTTGGTCGTATCCCGGATGCCCGTCCCCCGCCAGGGTCGTCACGAGGCCGTAGGATGTGATCTCTCGGAACGTCAGCCTGTTCGTGTCCGCCACGTAGACATTCCCCGCCGGGCCGATCGAGAGTCTCAGGGGGTAAGAGAAGGACGCCTCCGCGCCCTTTCCATCCACACTGCCAGGGGCTCCCGAACCCGCGGGAGTCGTGACGACCTGGGCGCCCGTCGTTCGGTGGACAAGCAGCAGAAACGCCATAAGAAGGGCCATGCTGACCTTTTGGTGAAACAGGGTGAGCACGGCTCCGAGGACTCCGGCCAGCTTCATCAACTTGACTCTCATGTCCCTCTCCATTCCGGCGGCCACGCTGGTCAGAAACCGGGACTAACAGTAGTATCCGAGACCTGGAGAGTCTCCAGGTCTCGTTCCGGAAGCGTTCCGGGTTTGTTTGGAGGAACGCGATGCGTGTTTGTTTCGGAGACTGCGTTGCCGACTTCGACGCGCGCGAGCTGCTTCTTGCGGGTAAGCCCGTGCATGTGGAGCCGAGGGCGCTCAGGCTTCTCGAGCTTTTGATCGCCGCGCGCCCGCGGGCTCTGTCGAAGCAGGAGCTGCAGGAAGCTCTCTGGCCGAAAACGTACGTCACGGAGCGAAGCGCCGCGCGCCTCGTGTCGGACCTCCGGCAGGCGCTGGATGACCGCGGGAAAGTCCCGAGGTTCATTCGAACAGTCCACCGCTTCGGCTATTCCTTCTGCGCGGAGGCCAATCCCTTGAACCGCGCGGCGGGGCAGGACACGGTGTTCAAGCTGCTCTGGTCCGACCGTGAGATCGCGCTTCAGGAAGGGGAGAACATCCTGGGGAGGGATCGCGATGGCGCCGCGTGGATCGACGTATACAGCGTGTCACGCCGCCATGCGCGCATCGTGGTGTCGGGAGACAGGGCGACGCTTGAGGACCTCGGAAGCAAGAATGGAACATTCTTGAAGGGTGAGGCGGTCACGAAGCCGCGTCCCCTCGCCGACGGCGACCGGCTGCGCATCGGAACCGTGGAGATGACCGTCCGGCGTTACGCTGGAGGCGTCTCGACGCAGTCGGTGCGAAGCTCCCAGTGAGCGGACCACACGACCCGGCGGCGAACCGTGATTTGACGGGCTCCCGGCTCGGCCCTTACGAGATTCGAGCGCGCCTCGGCGCGGGCGGTATGGGCGAGGTCTATCGGGCGCGGGACTCGCGGCTCGGTCGGGACGTGGCGTTGAAGATCCTGCCGGAGGCGTTCGCCTCGGATCCAGACCGGGTTCGGCGCTTCGAGAAGGAAGCCCGCGCGGCGTCTGCCCTGAATCACCCGAACATCGTTACGGTTTACGAGGTCGGCGCAGCCGGCACACTCTCATACATCGCCATGGAGCTGATCGAGGGCAAGACGCTGCGCGAGACTCTTGCCGCGGGCCCACTTTCCTCGAGGAATCTCCTCGACCTCTCCTGCCAGATCTCGACAGGCCTGGCGCAAGCGCACGAGGCGGGGATCGTCCACCGGGACTTGAAGCCCGAAAACATCATGGTCTCGAAGGACGGCTTCGCGAAGATTCTCGACTTCGGCCTGGCGAAACGGAAGCCTTTGGATGGAGGCGCTCCGGTCTCCGACGCGACCATGACCGCAATGACGGAAGCCGGGTTCGTCGTAGGGACCGTGGGTTACATGTCACCCGAGCAGGCGGCGGGTGCATCGATCGACTACCGGTCGGACCAGTTCTCGTTCGGATCGCTTCTCTACGAGATGGCAACGGGCCAGCGCGCGTTCGTTCGCGGTTCAGCTGCTGAAACCCTGACCGCCATTATCCGGGAGGAACCCGAACCGATCGCCGCGCTGAATCTGAGACTGCCGGCGCCCCTCCGCTGGATCATCGAGCGGTGCCTGGCAAAGGAGGCGCGGAAGCGCTTCGCGTCGACGCAGGACCTGGCAAGTGATCTTGCAACGATTCGAGATCATCTTTCTGAGGCGACGAGCGCGGTCGAAGCCGTTCCGACGGCGGTTGCGTCGATGCGCCGGCGGCGCTGGTGGATCCCGGCGGTGATCGCCGCGGGAATCCTGATCACCGCCGGAGCGGTCGCCTGGCACCTGCGGCGCATCGACTACTTCTGGCAGAACCCGCTCAGGGCCGCTCGTTTCACGCGTCTGACGGACTGGGAAGGCTCCGAGGTCGACGCGGACATCTCCTCCGATGGCAAGTTCGTGACATTCCTCTCCGACCGCGACGGTCCCTTCGACGCCTGGGTGACTCAGGTGGGCGGCGACGAGTTCCTGAATCTCTCCAGGGGCCGGTTTCCCGACCTCTACCTCGATCGAGTCCGCAACGTCGGCTTCTCCGGCGATGACGCGCATGTGTGGATGAAGATCAGTTCTCCGGACGGCAAGAAAGAAGACTCCTGGGTCGTGCCGACCATGGGCGGCACGCCGCGTCCTCTCCTCACGAACGTCTCGGAGGTCGTGTGGTCCCCGGACCGAACGCGCACTCTCTATCATCCGCTCGCTCCCGGCGACCCCCTCTTCGTCGCCGACCGCAACGGTGCCAATTCGCGGCAGATCTTCACCGAGAAGCCGGGGATTCACAACCACTATCCGGCATGGTCCCCCGACGGACGCTTCGCCTATTTCGTCCGCGGAATACCAAGCCCCTACGACATGGACATCTGGCGCATTCCTTCGACCGGCGGCACGGCCGAGCGCCTGACCAATTACCACTCGCACGTGACATACCCCGCATTTCTCGACCTGCGCACGCTGGTCTACACGGCTCCGCGCCCGGACGGCTCGGGATCGGGGCTCTACGCCATGGACGTCGACCGGCGGATTCCACACGCCTTGAGCTTCGGTCTCGAGGAATACGCCTCGGTCGCGGCGAGCGCTGACGGCCGGCGTCTCGTCGTGACCGTCGCGAATCCGACATCGCATCTCTGGACGGCGCCGGTCTCGGAGCACGTCGTGGACGACTCCGGAGTGAGCCGCTTTTCTCTTCCGGCCGTGCGTGCGGCGGCTCCGCGATTCGGGCCTGGCTACTTTCTCTTTCTGTCGTCCAAGGGGGGCGTCGCCGGGCTTTGGAAGTTCAAGGACGGCTCGGACACCGAGCTGTGGAAAGGCAGCGAAGGTTCCGTGGCGGCGGCGCCCGCGATCTCGCCCGACGGCACCCAGATCTGCTTCGTGGTGCGGGACGGGAAACAGGCTCGCCTCCATATGATGGCGGCGGATGGCACGGGCGCTCGTCGCATCGCCGAGTCGCTCGATGTCCGCGATGCCCCGTGCTGGTCTCCGGACGGAAAGTGGATCGCCGTCGCCGCTTCCGAGGGGAAAGAGCAGCCGCTATTCAAGATTGCGGTGGACGGCGGAGCTCCCGTGCGGCTGGTGGGCGGAGTCAACTACAACCCGGTCTGGTCGCCCGATGGGCGGTTCATCGCATATTCCGAGAATCATGGAGGACCGACGCACCAGCTGAAGGGGGTCACTCCAGACAAGCAGCCGTTCCGTCTTCCGGAGGTCACGGTCCGGGCGGGAGGCAATCGCTATCGGTTCCTACCAGGCGGCAAGTCGCTGGCGCTGATGCAGGGTTATATCCGGCACCAGGACTTCTGGTTACTCGATCTCGCGACCGGGCGCCTGCGGCAGCTCACGAACTTACGCTTCGACATAAGGAGCTTCGACGTCTCACCCGACGGCAAGCAGATCCTGTTCGACCGCTTCCGCGAGAACTCGGACGTGGTCCTGATCGATCTGGCGCCCCGCTGAAGTTAGCACTCCGCGAACTCCCTGACCCTTTCTGCCGGACGGGGACGGACCAGAAGATCGACATCTACCCGGTCGAGCCGGGCGAGCCTCACGCCGTCCCCGGGCTCGAGCCCGTCGACATCACGATGCGATGGACGCCCGACGGCATTCGATCTTCGTCTATCGACCGTCCGCCCCTCCGCTGCGCGTCGAGAAAGTCGACGTGAAGACGGGCCGCCGCACGCGCTGGAAGGAGATCCGGCCTCCCGACCCGTCCGGCGTCGAGCAGGTCGGCCCCATCCAGATAGCCCCCGACGAAACGTCCTACGTGTATTCCTACCGCCGCAGGCTCGACGAGCTCTACCTGGCGACCGGGATGCGCTGAGCGGGAAGGACCAACCTCCCTCTCCCCGGGCCCGGGGAGAGGGCAGGGGTGAGGGGTCTGGCCCTCTCTCTTCAACCTGGAGATTGCCTTCGATCAGGTCCCGCGATACGCTTCATAACGGCGCTGATCCGCGCCCAACCTCGATGGCCTTCCCCCAGCGAAGGCCCTCGCCGAGGCAAAGGGGGGGCATACTCCCGGATCGGCTTTGACGACTTCGTTTCGCGGACGGCGCGGCTGGGGAGCATCGTCGCGAAAGGAACGAAGGAGACGTCATGCCGAAACAGAAAGATCTCAAGCGCCTGATCCGCACCCGCATGAAGAAGACCGGCGAGGCTTACGCAGCCGCGCGGCTTCACCTGGTCAGGAAACCCGCCCCCGACTACGCCGCCGTTGCCGGACTGAGCGACGCCTCGGTCACGAAGGCGACCGGCCGAACATGGACGCAGTGGGTGGATCTGCTCGATCGCGAGAAATCCGCCCAGAAACCCCATGGAGAAATCGCGCGGCACGTCTCGTCCCTCGACACGCCGAGCTGGTGGACCCAGATGGTGACCGTCGGGTACGAGCGCATCCGCGGCTCCGCGAGAAGGGCCAGCGCCGGAGCGGCGCGTACGAAGCCGGAAAGAGCCGGACCTTCAACGTCCCCGTCGCCACTCTCTTCGACGCATTCGCCAACGCGCGCCAGCGGCGGAAATGGCTGCCGGTGAAGGTCGCCGTCCGTTCCGTCACACCGCAGAAGAGGATGCGTATCGCGTGGGAGGACGACACGGTCGTCGTCGTGGAATTCCTGTCCAAAGGAAGCGCCTGGAGCGTCGTGGCGCTGGGGCACCAGAAGCTCCCGAGCAAGTCCGCCGCGGACGCGATGAAGAAGACGTGGAGCGAGCACCTCGACCGGCTGGGTGAATTTCTGTCCTGATCGAGCGGAGCCAACTCAACCCGCCCGCCCCCCCTCTCCCCGCGCGCCGGGGGAGAGGGTCGGGGTGAGGGGCGTCACTCACATTCGCTCGTGACGCCAAGAACCGACCTGCGCACGGCGCCCCCGCGCGCCGGGGAGAGGGAGAAAGAAGGCCTCGCTCCTGCGGCTCCCCCCAACCCGCGAAGATAGAATTCCTCCCACGACATGACCGACAGACCCCGGAGCGATCCGGACGCCGAGGCGCCGACGGTGGGTGGTGGCGGCATGTCCGCGACCTCCGCCTCTGAACACCTGCCCCGCGAGGTCGGCGGCTTCCGTATCCTCGACATCCTCGGCGAGGGCGGGATGGGAATCGTCTACGAAGCCGAGCAGAAGAGCCCGAGCCGGCGCGTCGCGCTGAAGGTGGTCCGCGGCGGACACTTCGTCGACGACCAGTACCTCCGCATGTTCCGGCGCGAGGCCGAGACGCTCGCGAGGCTCGTCCACCCGAACATCGCGGCCATCTACGAGGTCGGGCGGACGGAAGACGGCCAGCACTTCTTCACGATGGAGCTCGTTTCAGGACAGTCGCTCGGGGCCTATGTCCGCGACCGGCTCGGGGGCGCCCACCCCTCCCGCGAGCAGCTCCGCGAGCGGCTGCGCGTCTTTGACACGATCTGCCGCGCCGTCAACTATGCGCACCAGCGCGGCGTCATCCACCGGGACCTCAAACCCTCGAACATCGTCGTCACCGGTTCGGGCGACGTGAAGATCCTGGACTTCGGCCTCGCGCGGATCACGGACGCGGACGTCGCCGTGGCGACCGTGGTCAGCGAGATCGGGACGATCCGGGGCACGCTGCCCTACATGAGCCCCGAGCAGTCCCGCGGCGACAGCCGGGACATCGACGTCCGCACCGACGTCTATTCGCTGGGCGTCATCCTGTACGAGCTCGTGTCGGGAGTCCGCCCCTACGACACCGAAACGGTTTCGATGGTCCAGGCGCTCCTCACGATCTGCGAGGCGCCGCCGCGGGCATTGAAGACCGCCGAGGGAGGCGACGCGATCGATGCGGACCTCCGGACGATCGTCGCGAAGGCACTCGAAAAAGAGCCCGACCGCCGCTACCAGAGCGCCGCCGCTTTCGCCGAGGACGTGGAGAGGTATCTCGCGAGCCAGCCGATCCTCGCGCACCCGCCGAGCACGATGTATCAGCTGCGAAAGCTCGTGGCGCGCCACAAGCTTCCCGTCGCTGCCGCCGCCGGAATCGTCGTCCTCCTCGTCGCGCTCGCCGTCACGATGGCGGTTCAGGCCGAGAGGGTCCGGAAGGAGCGCGACCGGGCCGAGAGCGAAGCGGCGAAGGCGAGCGCGATCAACGGTTTCCTGAAGGACGCGCTGGGCGCGGCCGACCCGTGGTCGAAGGGATCCCGAAACGTGACCCTGCTCGATGCCCTGCGCCAGGCGCAGGCCAAGGCGCACGCCGCGTTTCTCCATCAACCCCTGGTCGAGGCCGCCGTGCTTCAGACGATCGGCGTCACCTTCGCGAACCTCGCGGAGTATGCGGAGTCGGAGAAGGCGCTTCGCAAGTCTCTCGACCTGCGAGTCGCCGCCGCCGGCGGCCGCAGTGCCGAGGCGGCGGAGTCCTGGACGGCCATCGGGAAGTCGAGCCTGCCGCAGGGAAAAGTGGACGAGGGCGAGAAGGCGGCCCGCGAGGCGCTCGGGATCACCCGCGGCCTCCGTGACGCGAAAAGCCTCGAGGTCGCTTCCGCAATGAATCTCCTCGCCGACGTTCTCCGGATGAAGGGAAAGTTTCCCGAAGCGCGCTCCCTGGCGGAGGACGCCCTTCGGATCTCCCGCGCCCCGGCCGTCCGAGCGGCGAAGGCAAAAACGGCAGGGCTCGAGGTCCGGAGAGTCGAGATCGACTCGTTGCGCGTCCTGGGCGGGGTCGCGCTCGACCAGGACGACTACAAACTGAACGAGGCCCTGATGCGCGAGCGTCTCGCGCTGGCGCGAGCTATCCATCCGGATCGCCACGTCGAGATTTCGGAAGCCCTCGACGATTACGGCGTGGCCCTGACGAACCTCGACGACTTTCCGGGAGCGGAGCGCGCCTTTCTGGAGGCGATCGAGATCGATACCGCGGTGCTCGGCGCGGACCACCCCGCGATCGCGACGACGCGCGAGAACCTCGGCAACGTGTATTTCCGCGAAAAGAAAATGGACGAGACGGCTCGAAATCTGGAGGTGGTCCTCGCGATGCGCCGAAAGGCGCTCGGCGACGACTCGGAGCCGGTGGCGCGGACGCTCGCGAACATGGCCGCCGTCTACAAGGCCAGCGGAAACCTGGAGGCCGCCGGCCGCACCTACCCGGAAGCCTTGGAGCGGCTGACCCGGAAGCTCGGCCCCGACCATCCCGACGTCTCGCACGTGCTCACCGGAATGGGGGAGCTCTTGACGAAGCAGAAGAAATACGCCGAAGCGGAGACGGTCCTGCTCCGCGCCCTGGCAGTCCGGATGAAAGCCTTCGGCGAGCCTCACGCGCGGACGCAGAAAACGATCAAGGACCTCGGCGAGCTCTACGAGCAGTGGGCGAAACCGGCGCAATCGGCGGCGTATCGGGCGAGGCTCGCGCCGGCGGAGACGAAGGCGGCCGCGGCGAAGTAGAAAGAAATGATCGGCGCGCGAACCTCCCGCGACCGGGAGGCGACGCGCGCCGCGAAGGAAGGCTGAATCGGTTCCTTTGCGCGATGCGGTGTTACTGCTTGTCGTAGACCGCCATCGAAGTCGTCTTCTTGCCGGCAGCATCTGTCGAGGTCGTCGTCACGGTGCGGGACTTCCCGTCGGCGGCGACGACGATCCGACCGGTCACCGTCGCTTTGCCGCCTTTCTTGACTGTCAACTCCATCGTGTGATCGTTGACTTTCTTGTACGCCCGCATGTCGGAGTTCGGATCGCCCGTGACCGCGTAGTCCTTGCCGTCGAACTTGCCCGTCCACTCGTTATGAGCAGGCTTCCCGTCGGCGAGGACTCCATCAACCGTCACCTTGATGCTGTCACCCGCGGCCTCGTACACGACGCTGTCGTTCTTCGCCGCCCCGGGCAACTTCGACTTGGCCTCATTCAGCTTCCAGGTTCCCATGTTGGCTTCCGCCGCCAGACACACCGCCACACCCACGCAAAGCCCCGCGAGAGCCGCCAGAATGGTCTTCCGGTTCATTTCGCCTCCTGTTGTGATTCGTGCCAGTTCCGGGATTGTTGGGGCGCATCTTAGTCCAGCCCCCGTGAGACCCCCAGAATGTTCCGCCAGGTCACGTTTCTGTTCTGATCTTCAAGCCTGCTTCTAGGATGTGGATCCAGATCAAGGACCGAAGGCGCTCCCACGATTCCAAGCACACGATGGACGGCGCGCCGCGAGCGGTCGCCCGGGCGAGCGACTCGAACGCGATTCCGACAGGAGGTCCGGCATGAGACGGCGCGAATTCCTTTCGAGTCTCGTTCTCCTGGGCGGCGCGCGGCTGCTGCCGGGCATGAGAGCCGTCGCGGAACCCGCCGCGGGACGGGGGCCGTCGTGCCGGCCCGACGGTCCCGGGATGGAGATCTGCGAAGCGGCCGCGTGCACCTTGCTCACCTCGGTCGCGCCCAACGCACAGTAAGAAACCAACTGGTGCTGGGCCGCGTGCCTGGAAATGTCCTTCTCCTGCCTGGGCAATCGCGTGACGCAGCAGAACATCGTCAAGGCGACGTGGGGAGACATTCGGAACGCGCCCGCCTCGCCCGCCGACATCGTCAAGACGGTCAACCGCGAATACGTCAACAACCTTGGCGGCCGACTCCGCCCGAAGGCGCAACTCCTCGACCGGACTTTCACGATCTTCACGAACATGGGCGCGCTGGCGGCGACCTTCGACCACGTCGGGGCAGGCAAGCCCGCGCTCGTCGGCACGCTGAACGCGGACGGAACGGGACACGCGCCGATGCTGACCCACCTGAGCGTGCGGCGGCCCATCGCTCGAAGCGCGGGTCCGGAGCTCCATTCGGCCCGTGTCTACGATCCCTCGGGGGGACGCGGGAGCCGCGTCTTCACTCTCGAGGATTGGAATCAGACCCCGTACATCATCCTGATCGATCTCTGACCGCCGGCCCGAGGGTGAGCGACGGGGCAGCCATCTCCACGAGTCAGCCGGTCAGAGACCCTTTGAAGGCCTACTTCTTTTCCGGCGCCGCCTTTCCCGCGTCCGTCACCCGGAAGTCGAACTTGCCGGTGCTCTGAGAAAAGATCACGCATTCCGAAGCCTTGTCGCAGGACGTCGTGTGCTTGTAGCTGCCGCCGGGCTGCATCAGGTAGGAGCCCGGTCCCAACCGAAACTCGGGCTTTCCTTCCGGTCCCTGGACGAAGGTGCCCGACACGATCACCATCTTGTAGTCGTTGGTATGCGTGTGCAGGGGAGCCGTGAATCCGGCGGGAAACTTGATGAACGCGCCGAATGCGCCCTTCGCGTGATTGCCCCACACATCTGCGATCTTCACTCCGGGAGCGCCCTTGGGATCGAGATCCGCCCATTTCATGTCCGCCGCGGGCATCGTCACGAGCCGGCTGGCCGAGCTCTTTGACGCCGTCGCTTTCGCCTCCGACTTCGCCTTCGCCTCGGCGGGCGCCTGCGCCAGGGCCGCCACCGCCACCAGGAACGACGCCGCGACCGCCAGGGCACGTCTGGTCCTCATCGAGTCCTCCTTCTTTTTTGAGAATCCTTTCGGGGGAGGCTATCAGGCCCCGCTCCCGAACGAGGGCCCCGGATTGGCGCGATTCAGGGATGAACGGAAGCTCCTGTTGGAGACCTTTCAAGGCGGGCGATGGTGGGTCCCGATTGACAACGTCCTGGCGACATGCTACGCCTGCCCAAAACCAAGGAGGTCCCCATGAAACGGACCGTGCTGGCTTCAGCATTTGTGCTGCTGGGCGCTCTCTCCGCGCTTGCTCAACCGACCCACGACAACGAGAAGACGGTCGCCCAGCTCCAATCGGAGATGGCGGCAAAAAAACTCAATTCCGTGAGTCTCACCAACTACTACATCACCCGCATCAAAATCCTGGACCAGAAGGAGGGCGTGAACTCGGTCATCGAGTTGAACCCCGACGCGATGGCGATGGCGAAGAACGCCGACGAGCTGCGCTCCCAGGGCAAGGTTCTCGGTCCGCTGCACGGGATCCCGGTGCTGCTCAAAGACAACATCGACACCGGCGACAGGATGCAGACGACCGCGGGGTCCTTCGCGCTCGCCGGCACGCCCGCGGTTGCCGACTCGACGATCGCCGCGAAGCTGCGCGCGGGCGGCGCGGTCATCCTGGGCAAAACGAATCTCTCCGAGTGGGCGAACTTCCGTTCCTTCTTCTCCACCAGCGGATGGTCGGGGCGGGGCGGACTGACTCACAACCCGTACTCGCTCGACCGGAACGCCTGCGGTTCGAGCTCCGGGTCGGCGGCCGCGGTGTCTGCCAACTTCACGGCGGTGTCGATCGGAACGGAGACGGACGGAAGCATCGTCTGTCCCGCGAACGTCAACAGCGTGGTGGGCATCAAGCCGACGGTCGGCCTCACCAGCCGCGCCGGCGTGGTTCCCATCTCGCACACGCAGGACACGCCCGGACCGCACGGGCGCACGGTGGCGGATGCGGCGGCGACCCTCTCCGTCCTCGCGAGCCGCACGCCCGACCCGAAGGACCCGGCGACCAGCGGCGTGCCGCTCGGGTGGCAGGGGACAGGCAAGACCCGCCCGGCGATCCCGGCGGACTACACGGCGTTCCTGAATCCCAACGGGTTGAATGGCGCGCGAATCGGGACGACGCGGCAGGGAATCGACAATGCGCCGCCGCAGGTGGGAGCGGCGTTCGACGCGGCGGTGGCCGCCATCGAGGCGGCGGGTGCGACCGTAGTGGATCTCGACGCGGCCAATTTCAGCTTTGATCCCGCCAGCGGCGAGTTCCTGGTGCTCGTCTACGACTTCAAGATCGACCTGCAAAAGTACTTCGCCACCCGGGTGGGAGTGCCGATGGCGGGCAAGACACTCGCGGACGCGATCGCGTTCAACAATGCGAACGCGGCCACGGAAATGCCGTACTTCTTCCAGGAGATCTTCGAGCTGGCCGAGTCGATCGACACCAGCAGCCCGGATGCGCCGCAGGCCGCCTTCGGCGGACTCACCTACAACCAGGCCCTGCTGGCCGATCACAACGCGGGCGTGAGCCTCGACGCGGCGCTCGCCCAGTTCAATCTCGACGCGATCGTGGCGCCGACCGACAGCCCGGCGTGGACCACCGATCTGATCCTCTCCGACCACTTCCTTTTCGCGAGCTCCGGTCTCGCGGGCGGGCCCGGCTATCCCATCGTGCAGGTCCCCTCGGGGAACGTTCTCGGCATGCCCGTGGGTATCAGCTTTTTCGGGACCGCGTTCAGCGAGCCGAAGCTGATCAAGCTGGCGTCCGGTTTCGAAGCGGTGACTCACGCGCGAATCCAGCCGACGTTCACCGGCAACATCACGACGGCCAACACCAACGGCACGACGCTCTCGAAGAAAGGCTCGTCCAAGAAGCCCGCCGGACTGAACCCGCATCACATGTAGCGCGGTTCTCTCCTCGCGATCATCGTCGGCGGGGGCGGTGATCGCGAGGGACGGGCGGTTAAGCGATCTTCCGGGGGATTTGTGTCTGCGAGCCGGCTGCGGTACACAGATCAGCGGAAGGAGTCCCATGACCAACGAATCCATCGGATCCTACGACCAGCCGATCGACTTCGACGCCCGGCAGCACGCGCTCGCGAGCCTCGGCGACCTCCTGAAGGGTCACCTCACGGTCGAGAAACTGAAGGGCTGGGCGTCGGAGAGCGTCGGAATCCGCAGCCCGTTCCTGCAGGATCGCGTGTTCGGAAAAATCCGGTGGAAGAAGTCGATCGGCCGCTCGCTCGGCCCGACGCTCTCCAGCGGATTTCGCGCGGAGAACTGGTTCCACTATCTCAACTGGGCGGTGGGACCGGACGGAGTTCCGGTGGACATCGGCAAGTGGGTGCAGGCCCCGGAGCCCACCTTCTGGGATATGCCGGACGACGAAGACTTCTTTCAGGTCGGTTACGGCTTCTGGGGAGTCCGGCCGTGGGTCAACGCGCTCCTGCTCGATTTTGCCCATCATCAGCCGTGGGACTCGCCGCTCACCGCCCGCGTGCGCAGCAGCTACCGTTTGATCGTCCCGCAGGAGCAGGACTTCTACTTCGGCGCCGCCCAGTACGGCGTGCTCGCCGACGCGACACTCGAGGAGGTGCCGATCCGGAGGTTCTGAGGCCAGCCTGTCGCGCCGCGGCGTGACCCGCGTTCGCGCGCCGCGGGGTCAATCGAGGAATTCTGTTTGGTACGCCGGAGTCTTTTGCGATTTCGACGTCAGTCCTCCGCCCATTGAGTCCGTCCGGCGGGCTTGGAAAGCGGGGTACCTTGAATTCAGGGCTTTCAGTGTCGACATCCCTCGTTTTGATTCCGGGACACGGAGGCGTCGCCCGAGGCTTGAGGCCCAGCGCTATGACGACCTGAAGGACTCGCGCCGCGGTGACGTTCCCTCTCCCGTCATATAGTCGCGGCTCGCGCGAGCGACAATTTGACCCAAACGAAGCTCTCGAACCGCTACGAGATCGCCGGCGAGCTCGGCCGTGGCGGGATGGGTGTCGTCTACCGCGCCAGGGACCCCCTTCTGAACCGCGAGGTCGCGGTCAAGCTGATCTCCTCGCAGGACCTGGCGCCCGAGAGCGAGGGCCGGTTCCAGCGGGAAGCCCAGATCGTCGCCCAGATGGACCATCCGGCCATCGTGCCGATCTATGACTTCGGAAGCGACGACGGCTCGCTCTTCTTCGTCATGCCGCTCGTCGCCGGCACGACCCTGGCGCGCATGATCCGGGACCAGTCGCTGCGTCTGGGCGATGTGGTCGACATCGGCATCCAAGTCGCCGACGCCCTCGACTACAGCCACGCCCGGGGCGTCGTCCACCGGGACATCAAGCCGGCGAACATCATGGTCACGCGCGAGGAGGGGTCGACCGTCCGTGTGCGCGTCATGGACTTCGGCCTGGCTCGCGCGGACACGGAGTCGCGCCTGACCAAGACCGGGACGCTGATCGGCACGATGGCCTACCTCTCACCGGAGCAGGTCTCCTCGCGCGCTTTCGACGCGCGGTCGGACATCTACGCGCTCGGCACGGTCCTGTACGAATGCCTCGTCGGCGATCCTCCCTTCACCGGCGAGCTGCAATCGATCCTCTACCGGATCGTCCATGAGAACCCGCAGCCGCCGCGCGCGCTGGGCGCCGAGATCCGCGAGGAGCTCCAGGACATCATCATGCGGTGCCTGGAAAAGGACCCCGGGAAGCGGCCGCAGAAGGCGGGCCAGATCTCCGAGGCGCTCCGGCGGCACAAGGCGAGCCTCGCGACGGAAGAGTTCCGGATGTCCATCGTCGCGAACCCGAGCCGGATGATCCAGAGGCCCGCCATGGCCGCGTTCATCGGCCGCGAGAAGGAATTCGCGGAGCTCCAGCGCCGCCTGAACGCGGCGATCTCGGGCGACAGCCAGTTCGCCGTCGTGGCGGGGGAGCCCGGCATCGGAAAGACGCGCCTGCTCGAGGAGCTGAAAACCCTCGCCTCCGCCCGAAAGATCCGCGTCCTCTATGGCCGGTTCGTCGAGCAGGCGGGCACCTTTTCCTACCAGGGCTTCTGCGAGCTCATCCAGGACTATTTCCGCTCGCGCGACGCCGTCGGCTCGTCGGGAGGTTCGGGTTCGGAGCGTCCCGACCTGTCCGACCTCGCCGCGCCCCTGATCGCGCTGTTTCCCCAGCTTTCGGAAATCTCCGAGCTGCGCTCGGCCGTCAGCGGCGCGACGCGCGCGGCGGCCGCGGCCGACGAAAGGGAGAAGAAGCCCGAAGACCGGATCCAGATCTTCGAGCTTCTCGCGCGCGCCCTGACCCGGATTGGCGCCGGCCGGCCGCTCGTCCTCGTCCTCGAGAACCTGCACGGTGCCGAAGCCTCGATTGAAGCGCTCCAGTATGTCGTTCGCCGGCTGGGTCCGACACCGACGCTCATCGTCGGAAGCTACCGGCAGACGGAAACCGACAAGCGCCATCCCTTAACGCGCATGCTCGACTCCTTCGCGGACGACCCCCGGTTCGTGTCCACGACGCTCTGGCCGTTGTCGCCGTCGGAGCACCGGGCGCTCGTCGCATCTCTGGTCGGCGCGCCGAACGTGGCAGACGACCTGGCCCGGCGGCTCCATGACGCCACGGAGGGAAACCCCTTCTTCACGAAGGAGCTGATCCGATCGCTCGTGGACTCGGGCGGCATCTCGCGCGACGACACGGGGGCGTGGAGCGTTTCGAAGGAGGCGGAGATCTCCGCCGACGCTCTGCCCGCCACGATCCAGCAGGCGGTCGAGAAGCGGGTCGAGCGGCTTCCGGAAGAGCTGCGCGACACCCTGTCGATCGCCTCCGTGCTGGGAAAGACGTTCGACGCGCGGGACCTCGAGGCTCTCGCGGACGAGTCGCGCAACTTAGACGACGACCTCGACAAGCTGCTGCGCGACGGCATCCTGGAAGAGGAACGCGAGTCTCGCGGCGATCGCCTGACGTTCGCCAGCGGGATCGTCCGGGACGTGCTCTACGCCGCGCTTTCGCGCCGCAAGCGCCGCTCCCTGCACCGCAAGTATGCGGAGCTGATCGAAAAGCGTTCCGCCGGGCGGCTCGAGCGGATCTACCCCGAGCTGGTCCACCACTTCTCGCAGGCCGACGTCCCGGACAAGACGGTTGAATACGGACTGAAGCTCGCGCAGAAATCGCTCGACACGTTCAGCCCCGAAGAGACG
>JBBRDK010000037.1:0-34224 GCA_038203955.1 Thermoanaerobaculia bacterium
GCGAATCCCAAACCTTCCTCTCCGGCTCCCGCCTCGGAGCCGGATTGACATCCATGAGGAGGAACGCATGAGGCTGTACGACATCGTCATCCTGGTGACTCCGGATCTCTCCGAAGAGGACGCGGCGAAGCTGACGTCCGACCACAAGAAAATCCTGACCGACGGCGGCGCGGAGATCGTCAAGGACGAGCCGTGGGGCCGGAGGCGTCTCGCCTTCCCGATCCTGAGGAAGAAAGAGGCCTTCTACCACTACGTTCAGGTGAACTCGGACCCCCCCGCCGTGGCCGAGCTCGAGCGGCGGCTGAAGCTCTCCGATCAGGTGCTGCGGCACCTGGCCGTCCGCGCCGACGAGGAGTTGAAGCGCGCGGCGAAGAGCGCCGAGAAAATGAAGATCAAGGCGGCGAAGCGGCCGCCCCGACCGGTCCCCGCCGGAACGGAAGCCGGCGCGTCCGCCGGTCCGGGACCCTCGGGACCGGCACCTGCCGATCAAAGGAGTGAGTCATGACCGCCATGCCCAGCCGGTCGGGGGGACGCGGGGCCGCGAAGGACCGCGACGGCAAGACCCCCGGACGCAAGAAGTTTTTCGTCCGCCGCCGCAAGGTCTGCAAGTTCTGCGCGGAGCACATCGAGTACGTCGACTGGAAGGACATCAAGCTGCTCCAGGGGTTCATCCCCGAGCGCGGCAAGATCCTCCCGCGGCGGATCTCCGGGACCTGCGCTCTCCACCAGCGAAAGCTGCAGACGGCGATCAAGCGCGCCCGCTCAATCGCCCTTCTCCCGTACGCGACGGACTGACCGACGGCCACCCTCTCTTCGGGTCGGCGTTTTCAGCCGGGCGCGCGGGGTGGCCCCGGTCCGGCTGAGAACGGATGACCGGGATCGGGAACGACTCCATGTCCTCCACTCCGTCGGAGCCGGAGCTCCGCCCGGCCGGCTCCGGACTCACGGAGACGCTGTTCGCGGCTCTGACGTCGGCCCTTCTCTTCTCTCTCTTCCTCCTTCTTCCCCTCGCGGGGTCGGCGGCTCTGGCGTTCGCGGGCGTCCCCCTGGTGCGGCTCGCGCACCGGCGGGGGCTCGGACCCGGCCTCGCCGCCGCCGCGCTCTCCTCCGGCATCCTCGCGGCGCTGGGTTGGACGACGGGCGGAGCGGCGGACGCCGCCGCGGCGGCCGTCCTCGCCGCCGTGTCTATGGCGCTTCCCGTGCTCTTCTCGGGATGGGTGCGCGGCGGGGCGCCGGCTTCTCGCGCCTTTCTGCTCCTCTGCGCCGCGGGATTCGCGTTCCTGGGCGGGGCTCTTCTCCTCCGCGAAGCGACCGTCCGGCGCTCCGTCCGGACCGAGATCGGCGCGGCGTTCGACGCGATGGCGCCTTCGACCGCTCCCGACGCGGCGGGGAAGTCTCCCCTGGACCCGGAGACGGCCGTGCGAATGAAGGCGACGTTCACCCGCTTCAAGGAGTTCGCGCAGGCCTACTGGCTGGGCCTGGTGGGCGCGTCGTGGGTGCTCGCGGCCGGAATCGCGTTCTTCGTGGGCGCATGGAGCGCTCGCCCGGCGCCGTCCGCGGAGCTCACGCGCTTCGAGGCTCTGAGGGTGCCCGCGCCGGTGGTGGCGCTGTTCGTGGCGGCCGGGGCGGGGTTCGCCCTCCTCCCGGGGCCGTTGCGCCCCTGGGCGGGAGACCTGCTCCTGCCCCTGTCGGCCTTGTATTTTCTGACCGGCCTCTCTATCATCTGCCACTTCGCCCGAAGGTGGTTTCGGGCGCGGATCCTCCGCGCTGGTCTCTACGCCCTGGTGGTCTACTTCCCGTTGAACGTGGCGGTGGGTCTCCTCGGGCTCTTCGACTGGTACGCGGACTTTCGCCGGCGAGGCGAGAAAGCGTAGAAGCAGACATGAAAGTCATCCTGGCCGACGACGTCCGCGGGCTCGGGCATCGCGGCGACACCGTGACCGTGAAGCCGGGGTACGCCCGCAACTTCCTCTTCCCCCAGGGCGTCGCCTACGAAGCCAACGACGCGAACCTCCGGCGCCTGACGGAAGAGAAGAAGAAGTACGACACCAAGATGTCGCACCAGAAGAGCGCGGCCGAAGAGACCGCGAAGAAAATGGAAGGCCTGACGATCTCGCTCACCAAGAAGGCCGGTGACGAGGGCGTGCTCTACGGCTCCGTGACGGCGACCGACATCGCCGACGCCCTGACCGCGCGCGGCATCGACGTCGACCGCCGCCGCATCGAAGTGGCCGAGCCGATCAAGCGCGTGGGCCAGCACACGGTCCACATCCGACTGCACCGGGACGTGACGACGGTCCTGACGGTGGACGTGCAGCCGCTGACGTCGGCGACGCAGTAGTCAGTTCTCAGTTCTCAGTATTCAATTCCGAGAGAGAAAAAGCGCCGGGGCGACCCGCTGCTTTTTTTCGATTCCCGATTTTCGATCGAGTTGACCGCGGAGTACCGCGGCCGTCTCGCGCCCGTTGGTCGCTCGGCTCCCGATTCCCGGCCCCGGCTACCGCGGCCCGGGGGTAACGGAAGGCGTTGCTCCCGCCGCGGTCCCCGGGTCGTCGGGTGTCTCGCCCTTCTTCGGCAGGTAGAACGACTTCTGGAGGGACCAGGGGAGGCGCGTGATCTCCTCCCACTTCGAGCTCCACTCCTCGGTCGGCTGCGATCCGCTGACGAAGGCCTCCAGGATCGGGCGCGGGCTGCCGGGCGTGGCCTTCAGGCCCGTCTCGTAGTCGACGGCGGTGAAGACGACGTTCGGCGGCGGCTCGAAGTCCGCCTTGGGGTCGAGCCGCCCGCCGTCGCGCATGTGCTCCAAGACCCGCATCCAGATGGGAAGGGCGACCCGCGCGCCCTCCATGCCGTGGCCGAGCGTCGTCTTCAGGTCGTTGCCGACCCAGACTCCGATCGAATACCGCGGGGTCATCCCGATGAACCATGCGTCCGTGTAGTCGCTCGTCGTCCCCGTCTTCCCGGCGATGTTCAACTTGAGCTTCGCGGCGGCCGCGCCCGTGCCGCGGGATGTCACACCTTTCAGCATCTCCAGGAGCTGGAACGAGGCCTGCGGGGTCGTGACCTCACGCGCGTCCGGGTGCGTCTTCTCGAGCGGGTCCCCGTTCGCGTCTGTGATCCGCTCGAACGTGTAGGGCGGAAAGGCCAGGCCCTGGTTGGCGAAGACGGTGTACGCGGACGTCATCTCGAGGAGCGACACCTCGAAGGCCCCCAGCGCGAGAGACGGGTAGGCCTGCAGCTTCTCGTGGATCCCGAGGCGATGGGCGGCCTCGATCACGCGCTGCAGGCCGACGAGCTGAGCGAGGCGAACGGTCGGCACGTTGATCGAGTGCTCGAGCGCCCTGCGCAGCGTGACGATGCCGCGGAACTTTCGGTCGTAGTTGACCGGCCTCCAGGCGGGCTGGCGAGGATCCATCGAGATCGCGATCGGCCCGTCGAAGATCGTGTCCGAAGGGGTGTAGCCCGACTCCATCGCGGCGAGGTAAACGAACGGCTTGAACGTGGACCCCGCCTGGCGTAGCGCCTGAGTGGCGCGGTTGAACTTGGACGTCGTCCAGTCGTAGCCGCCAACCATCGCCCGGACCGCCCCCGTCGAGTTCTCCAGGATGAGAAGCGCTCCCTGCTCGGTCGGGCTCTGGTCCAGCGAGACCGCTCCGCCATCCTTCTGCTTCTCGAACGTCACCGTCACGAGGTCGCCGGTCTTGAGGATCTTCGTCGCGTTGGTCGCGTTGGTCCACTTGTAGCCCGACGCGCGCAGCGGAAAGCTCTGGCGGCCGACCCGAACGTCGGCGCCGGTCGGGCTGACCGACATGACGACGCCGCGGACCGTGTCGCCCTCGGCGAGCTTCGCGTTCTCCCAGGAGGGGTCGACGAACGCCGACAGGTCCGCGTAGCCTTCCGCGGAGAGGTTGCGCGGCTTGCGGAATCCGTGGCGCCGCGAAAGGCGCCGCAACCCCCACCCGACCGCCTCCTCCGACCACGCCTGCAGCTGGGGATCGAGCGTCGAATCGACGCGCAGGCCCCGGCGATAGAGGTCCTTTTCACCGTACGTTCGCTCGAGGTACTGCCGGATCTCTTCGCAGAAGTAGGGGGCGACGACCGTCTCCTTCAGCGATGGAGAAGAGGGGAGGGGCTCCGCCTCGGCCGTGCGCCTCTGAGGGTCCGTGATGTAGCGCGCCGCCTGCATCCGCCGCAGGGACGTCGCGCGGCGGCCCAGCGCCAGGGCAGGGTTTCGGAACGGCGACTGGTCCTCCGGGCGCTGAACGATGCCCGCGAGCAGGGCGGCCTCGGCGAGCGTCAGGTCCTTCACGCCCTTTCCGAAGTAGTAGCGCGCCGCCGCTTCGAAGCCGTAGTTGCCGTGCCCGAGGTAGATCTCGTTCACGTACATCGTCAGGATCTGGTCCTTCGAATAGCGTCGCTCGATCTCGAAGGCGACGAGCGCCTCGTTCACCTTGCGCGAGATCGTCTTCCGGGGCGAGAGGAAGATCGCCCGGGCGAGCTGCTGGGTCAGCGTAGACCCGCCCTGGCCGTAGCGCTGGGACCGCATGTCGGCCGCCACCGCCGAAAGCGTCCGGCGCAGGTCGACCCCTCCGTGGCGGTAGAAGTTCTTGTCCTCGGTCGCGACGATTGCGTTCTTCAGGACGCCCGGGATCTCGGAGCGCGTCAGCAGGATCCGGCGCTGGATCGCGTAGCGCCCGATCGTGGACCCGTCGCTTCCCCGGATCTCCGTGATGATGTCGGGCCGGTAGGTCTCCAGCTCCGAAACGCGCGGCACCCGCACGAACGTGGTGGTGGCGGACCCGGCCAGGGCGCCCAGCAGCCCCACGGCGATCAGGGGAAGAACGAAGAAAGAGACACGCCGGGCGAGGGCCACGAGAGAATTGTACGGTAGCGGCGACCAGCCGCTGGCCCCGGGGCCGGGAATCGGGAGCCGAGCGACCAACGGGCGCGAGACGGCCGCGGTACTCCGCGGTCAACTCGAGCGGGAATCGGGAATCGAAAGACAAAACGCTCGAATCCCCCTTGCCGAGTGCCCGCTCCGACTGATAACTGAAAACGGAAGACTGACAACTCCCCGTGCTATAAGTTTTCGCCCGATGAGCACCGTGACCCCGCCGACGGGCAGCTTTTCCACTCCGCTGCCTCCCGACACTCCGCCCGGCGGCCCCCGGGGCTGCTGGCGCACGGGGCTGATCGGCTGCGGCATCGCCGGCCTGCTCGTCCTGCTTTGCATCGTGGGCTCGTGTCTCTACCTGCGGCGCAACCCTCAGGCCATGACCGACTTCTTCATGGCGCGGGTCGATTCCGCCCTGGCGTCCGACGTCACCGACCAGGAGAGGGCCGACCTGCACACCGCCTACTCCGCCTACCGGGAGCGCCTCCGGACGAGCGGGCCGCAGAGGCGCTCGCTCGATCAGATCCAGACCATCCTGCTGCGCAACCGCGCGGGCAGCGTGAGCCGGGAACAGGTCCGGCAGCTGACCGCCGTCTTCCGGGAGGGGGCCGGGCTCCCTCCCGCCACGCCGGCGCCGACGCCGGGCGGGATCCTGGCGCCCGGCTCGACGACTCCGGCGGCGGGGGCGACGCCGTCGCCGTGAGCCCTCGCCCCGGCGCCCGGGAACGCCCGGAGGCGCCCCTCTCACTCGCCTCGAAGCCCGATTCGTACCGGGAGGCGCAAGCGCATTCGAAGGGGACGTTCCGCCTCGTCACCGATTTTTCTCCCCAGGGCGACCAGGGCCAGGCGATCGAACGCCTGGTCGAAGGGCTGCGGGAGGGCAAGCGCGACCAGGTCCTTCTCGGGGTGACCGGGTCGGGGAAGACCTTCACGATGGCCAAGGTTATCGAGACGGTCAACCGCCCGACGCTCGTGCTCTCCCACAACAAGACCCTCGCGGCGCAGCTCTACCAGGAGTTCCGGGGCTTCTTCCCGGAGAACTCGGTCGAGTACTTCGTCTCGTATTACGACTACTACCAGCCCGAGGCTTACATCCCCCAGTCGGACACCTACATCGAGAAGGAAACCTCCCGCAACGAGGAGATCGACAAGCTGCGGCTCTCCGCGAGCAAGGCCCTGTTCGAGCGGCGGGACGTCATCGTCGTCGCGTCGGTCTCCTGCATCTACGGCCTCGGCGCGCCGGAGGCGTACTACGACATGCTCGCCTACGTCGAGGTGGGCGACAAATCCGGAATGCCCGCGCTGCTCGCGCAGCTCGTCCAGATGCAGTACGAGCGCACGAACCTCGATCTCACCCGAGGCACGTTCCGGGTCCGTGGAGACGTGGTGGAGATCCATCCGGCTTACGAAGACGTCGCGGTGCGGATCGAATACTTCGGCGACGAGATCGAGAAGATCACGCGCACCGATCCTCTTCGCGGGACGGCGCTGCGGCGCGTGGACCGGCTCGCGATCTACCCGAGGACCTTTTACGCCACGCCCCGCGAGACCTTAAATCGCGCCGTCGACACGATCAAGATCGAGCTCGACCAGCGGCTCGCCGAGCTCTCCGCGGCCGGCCGGCTGCTGGAGGCGCAGCGCCTCCATCAACGCACGATGTTCGACCTCGAGATGATCAAGGAGCTCGGCTACTGCAACGGGATCGAGAACTATTCGCGCCACCTCTCCGGGAGAACCGCGGGGCAGCCGCCGCCGACGCTGATCGACTATTTCCCGTCGGATTTTCTCCTGGTCGTGGACGAGTCGCACGTCACCCTGCCGCAGGTGCGCGGGATGTTTCACGGCGACCGGTCCCGAAAGGAGGTCCTCGTCGAGTACGGGTTCCGCCTGCCGTCGGCCCTCGACAACCGCCCGCTCACATACGAAGAGTTCCAGTCCCGGATCCACCAGATCGTCCACGTCAGCGCGACGCCGGGCAAGGAAGAGCTCGCCACGGTCGGCGGCGAGATCGTCGAACAGGTCATCCGCCCGACCGGGCTGCTCGACCCGGTGATCGAGGTCCGGCCGGTCAAGGGCCAGGTGGACGACCTGCTCGGGGTGGTGCGGGAAGCCACCGCGAAGAACGAGCGCATTCTGGTGACGACGCTGACCAAGCGGATGGCGGAGGAGCTCAGCTCCTACTTCGCGGAGGTCGGCGTCCGCTGCCGCTACCTGCACTCGGACATCGAGACGCTCGAGCGCATGGAGATCCTGACCGACTTTCGCCGCGGCATCTTCGACTGCCTGATCGGGATCAACCTTCTCCGCGAGGGCCTCGATCTGCCGGAGGTCGCGGTGGTGGCGATCCTGGACGCCGACAAGGAGGGATTCCTCCGGAGCGAGACGTCCCTCATCCAGACGTCAGGACGCGCCGCCCGGAATCTCGCGGGACGGGTGTACTTCTACGCCGACGTCGTCACGGATTCGATGCGGCGCGCGATGGGAGAAACGACGCGCCGCCGTGCGATCCAGGAGGCCTACAACCTCGAGCATGGAATCGAGCCGGCGTCGATCGTCAAAGACGTCGATTCGCCCCTCGTCCGGATGTCGAGCATGGACTACCACGACGGGCTGCTGCCGCCGCGGGAGGGCGGAGCGGTGCCGGACGCCGAGACGCTGCGGACGCGGATCACGGAGCTCGAAAAATCGATGAAGGCCGCCGCGAAGGAGCTCGACTTCGAGCGCGCCGCGCAGCTTCGGGACGAGCTGCGGTCGCTGAGGGAGTTGCAGATTTTCCGCTGACGCGGAAAATCGTTCTCGGTTGTCAGTTATGAGTCATTAGTTCCAGACGATCGGGACTGAGAACTGAAAACTGAAGGCTGAAAACTGTCTTCATATCCAGTGGCACGACCGGGCGAACCCGGCGACCATCAGCAGGAAGAGGAGGGCCGCGCCGGCGAGGACGGCATTCCGGCCCTTCTTCGGCAGCGCCTGCCGGCTGTAGAAGCCCGTCTGCCAGCGCTCGATCGCCTTGCCGCAATTGGGGCACACCGCGTCCTGCGGCTTGACGACGGAATAGCAGTAAGGGCACTCGATCACCCGGAGATCATACCGGGGCGGGAAACCGGGCCGGAAAACGGAAGCCGAGCGACCAGCGGGACGAGACGGCCGCGGTACTCCGCGGTCAACTAGACCGGGAATCGGGAATCGAAGCGGCCAGGCTACGTGAGGGGCGGTGAAAACCGATAACTGACAACTGAGAACTGGCGCGGCCGGCATTCCGCCGGCCGGGCGGTTGTTATCCTTTCCTCATGTCCGAGCCCGGCCGCCCTCCCCAGAATCTTCCCGACTCGCCCGGCGTGTATCTGTTCAAGAGCGCGCGCGGGAAGATCCTGTACGTCGGCAAGGCGAACTCGCTGAAGAAGCGGGTCTCCTCGTATTTCACCCGGGGCACCGAGTCGTCCAAGACCGACGCCCTCCTGCGCTCGTTTTCCGACGTCGAGACGATCGTCACGAACACCGAGCTCGAGGCGCTGCTTCTCGAGAACACGCTCATCAAGAAGCACCGGCCGAAGTACAACGTCTGCCTCCGGGACGACAAGACCTATCCCTACATCAAGGTGACGACGGGGGAGCCCTGGCCGCGCGCCCTGGTCACGCGCCGCGTCGAAGTGGACGGGCACTCGTACTTCGGGCCCTTCTGGGGCGGCCTCGCCCGGCGGATCATGCGGATGATCACCCGGCACTTCCAGATCCGGACCTGCTCGATCGAGATCGACGGGAAGCTGCCGCGCCCCTGTCTCTACTACGACCTCCACGCCTGCCTCGGGCCGTGCGTTGCCGGGCTGACGACCCGGGAGGCGTACGAGGAGGCCGTGCGCGACGTGCTCCTCTTCCTCCAGGGCCGCAACCGCGAGCTCATCCCGCGCCTGGAGGAGAAGATGCTGGCGGCCGCGAGCGAGGAGCGGTTCGAGATGGCAGCCGCTTACCGGGACGCCGTCCGCACCGTGAAAGACGTGGCGGAGCGGCAGCTCGTCCAGTCGATGAAGGGCGAGAGCGTCGACGTCTTCGGGTTCTTCGAGTCCGGCGGCGACGTTTCGATCTGCGTGCTCGTCGTTCGCGGCGGGGTCATGCAGGACCGGCGCGAGTTCTTTTTCGAGAAATCGGAAGAGGTCCATCCGGCGGCGTTCCTGGACGAGTTCCTCCCGCAGTTCTACGACGTGAACCCGTTCCTCCCGCAGGAAGTCCACCTCCCGGTCGAGATCGCGGACCCCGGCCTTCTGGAAGCCTTCATGCTGGCGCGCCGCAGCGCGCGCGTCTCGATCCGTGTGCCGCGCCGCGGACCCGCGGTCGACCGCGTCGAGCTCGCGAACACGAATGCCCAGGAGCGCCATCGGGTCCGTTTCCGGCGCCTGGGCGGCGAAGAGGCGCTCGGCGTCGAGCGGCTCGCCCGCGTGCTCGACCTGTCCGTCCCGCCGCGGCGCATCGAGGCGTTCGACATCTCCCATCTCCAGGGGACGGACAGCGTCGCTTCGGTCGTCGTGTTCGAGGACGGCAAGCCGAAAAAGTCGGACTACCGGTTGTTCGGGATCGCTTCGCAGAGTCTCCTGGCGCCCGACGACTTCAAGAGCATGGCCGAGGCGGTCGAGCGGCGCTACCGCCGCGTACGCGACGAGGGGGGGCCGATGCCGGACCTCGTGCTCGTGGACGGCGGGCGCGGGCAGCTTCAGGCCGCGCTCTCCGCTCTCGACCGGGTGGGCGTCGAGCTGCCGGCCGTCGGTCTCGCCAAGAGGGAAGAAGAGATCTGGATGCCCGGCCGCCCCGACCCGATCCGGCTCTCGGCCAAGGACCCCGCGCTCAAGCTGATCCAGAGGCTGCGCGACGAGGCGCATCGCTTCGCGATCACGACGCACCGCGGGCGGCGCTCGAAACGCATGCGGGAGACGTCCCTGACGTCCATCCCGGGCGTGGGGCCCACGCGCGCCCGGATTCTCCTGAGGCGTTTCGGCTCCCTCTCGGGCGTCGCCGCCGCGGATCCGCTGGACATCATCGCCGCCGTGGGCCCGGCAACGGCGCGGGCGGTCCAGGCGTATCTCGCCGAATCCACGCGGGAGCCGGGAGAGCCAGAGTTGAGAGTCGAGAGTTCAGAGTCGAGAGTTCAGAACGAAGCCGCGGACGGGTTGGCGCCCGCGGGCCCGCGAACGACGAATGACTGACGGGGAGAGCTGACAGCTGATAGCTGATAGCTGATAGCCGTTCGCGCTACACTAGGGGACGTGCCGGTGACGAACACTCGGACGCGCGCGCTCCCGGTCGGAGCCGCGCCCCCGTCGCCGGACCGGCGGGAATCCCACTCGTGAAGACGGTTTTCGACGCGGTGGGAGACGTGCGCGAGGTCGACCTGCTGGCGGCGTTCGTCGACCGGTGGCGGCGGAAATCGGCGGGGCTCGTCTCCTTCTCCCGGGCCGGCGCGTCCGCCGCGTTCGGGATCGCGGACGGCGACGTGGTGTCGGTCTCTTCGTCGGAGCCGCGGTTCGAGAGCTCCGCGATTCTCGTCCGCGCCGGCAAGCTGGACGCCGCCGCGCTCGAGCGGCTGTCGGTCCCCGAGGGGCAGGACGCCGCGCTGGCCGCGCTGCAGGCGGGCATCCTGACCAAGCGGGAGTGGCGCTGGGGCGAAAAGATCCGGGGGATCGAGGTGCTCGCGGACCTGCTCAGCTGGCCGGACGGCAAGTATTACCTGGACAGCGACGCGCGGCCGGCCGCCGGCGAATTCACGGTCGCGATTCCCCGCCTGCTCCTCGAGCTCTTTCTGCGTTCGCGGGACCGCAACCTGATCGAGCACCAGCTCGGCCGCTCCGACGCGACGCTGGTTCGCACGGACGACTTCGACACGGAGTTCGCGACGTTCGGCCTCACCGCCGATGCCGAGTCCGTCGTCCGAATGATCGACGGGAAGGCGACGGCGGACGAGATCGCGCGGGGAGCACCCGCGGACGAGTTCGCGGTGCGAAAGCTCCTCGCCGCGCTGGTGACGCTCGGTCTCCTGAGAACCGAGCCGCGAGAGCCCGCCGGGGAGGGAGAGGACGCGCTGGCGGCCACCGTGATCGTGCCACGAGCGCCCGAGGAGCTCGAGATCCCGGCAGAACGGCAGGAGGCGCCGCCGGAGGACCGAGAGCCGGACGCGGCGACCGAGGTGCGCCCTCTTCCCGAGCAGGACGTCTTCGATGCGGGACCGGAGGGTCCGGCCGTCGAGCTGCCCGAGGAGTCCCTCTCACCGGAGCCCGGCGTTCTCCCGGCAGCCGTTCCTCCGCAGGCTTCGGAATTCGATCTCGATCCGACACCGCCCTCGTCTCTGGAGTCTTTCCCTCTCCCCGGAGCGCGGGACTCCGGGGCCCCGGCGCCCGAGCCGCCGCGCTCGGATCGCGGTCCCGTTTTCGACCCGATCCCTGCCGGGGAGACGGGAACCTCCGAGCGGCCTCGCGCGGGCGGGGCTAGGCCCTTCGTCTGGGTGATCGTGGGACTCGCGGCGCTCGTGGGAGCCGTCCTGTTCCTGCGGACGCGCGGCGGATCCTCGTCCGCGCCGGGAGGCGCGACGCCCGCCGTGGTGGCCGCCGCGCCGGCGGCTCCGACTTCCGCGCCCTCCCCGGTCCCCGCCGCCGTTTCGACCGCCGCTCCGCCGACCGCGGCCCGTCCGGGGCGCCGGACCGCACCCCCCGCCGCCCTCCCGGCGCGAACCGCGGCCCCGAAGCTCCCGGCAGCCGCCGCGGCGCCTTCCTCGCCGGAGCCGTCCCCCGCGGCCGGGCGGTCGGAGTGGCTCGCCCGGGCCGCGCGCGACCGGGCGCGGCTGAAATCGCGCCGGGCCACGCGCTACGCGATTCAGCTCGAGCTGGCGTGCGAAGTGCCCTCGCTCACCGACGCCTGGAAGCACGATCGACCCGCGGGCTCGATGTGGCTTCTGACGAGCCGGCACGGCTCCCGCGACTGCTTCCGCGTCCTGTGGGGACGGTATCGGACGCTCGAGGCGGCTCGCCGGGCCAAGTCCGGGATCCCCTCGTTCTTTTCGACTCCGGGCAACCATCCGGCCGTCGTTTCCGTTCCCTGACTCCGGCGACGGCCCGCGGCCGGGAGTCGACGCAAGCGGCTGTCGGCGCGGGATTTCCGAACGCCGCGGCCCGATTCTGGTACCCTGTCTCCACTTCCGGTGATCATGAATACACCGCGCTCCGGCTTTCGGGGTTCTCTGGCGGAGACTCCGCTTCCGCAGGTTCTCCGCCGAATTTTCCTCGAAGGGCTCAAGGGAACCCTGACGCTCGTCCGGGGCGACGAGACCCGGCATCTGTTCTTCGAGAAGGGGGAGCTGCGCACCGCGACGTCCTCCCGCGAGGGCCAGCGGATCGGCGCCTTTCTGAAGCGGCGCGGCTGGATCACGGACGAAGACCTCTCCTGGGCCCTCGAGACGGTCGCCAAGCAGGGGCGCGCGCGGCTCGGCAAGATCCTCGTCGAGAAGGGTCTGGTGTCCCGGCAGGTGCTCGACGCGGAAATGCGCCGGCTCGTCGAAGAAATCGTCTTCTCGACCTTCGAGTGGGATCAGGGCGAGTACCGGTTCCAGTCCTCGACCGGAGTGCTCGATCCCGACGTCGCCCTCACGCTGTCGACGGCGGCGATCATCGTCGAAGGCATACGCCGTCTCCCTGAAACCGACACCTTCCAGAAACGTCTCGGCGACGCCCACGCGGTGCCCAGTCTCGCGCGCGACCCGATGTCGCGCTACCAGTACCTGCCTCTGACCCCTCAGGAGGCGTACCTCCTCTCGCGCATCGACGGCGTTCTCGACCTCGAGTCGCTCCTGAAGATCGGCGGCGGATCCCGGGGCTCCGCGGCGAAGACGCTCTACGCCCTCTTTTCCTGCGGGATCGTCGAATGGAAGACCGAGGGAACCGCGACCGGCCACGCCGGCGGATTCGAGGGTTTGAACGTCGTCGTCGACGCGCAGCCGCCGGACGGTGCGCCGGGTCACGCGGAGCTGGTGAAGAACACGTACCGCCGGATCGACTGGCTCACCCATTACGAGCTGCTCGGCGTGGCGTCCACGGCGACGCCGGAACAGATCGGCAAGGCTTATTTCGAGCGGAGCCGCCTCTTCCATCCGGACCTGCGTCACCGGGGCGACCTGCGACAGTTCGAACGGGAGCTCGCGGCCGTTTTCGAGCGTCTGAAGCTGGCGCACAACGTCCTCTCGGATGCGGATCGCCGCCGCGAGTACGACGAATCGCTGGACGCGGCTCCGGTGCCCGTCGCCGTGGCCGAGACGTCCGCGAATCCCGAGGTCCGCCGCCACCTGGCGGAGCAGAGCTACCGGCGCGCCCGCGAGCTGATCGCGCAGAAGGATTTCCATCCGGCGGTCGAGATGATGCGGGAGGCCATCCGCTTCGTCCCGGACAACGCCGAATACCGCATGTGCCTGGGCCAGGTGGAGCTCCGCAACTCGCTCTGGATCGCCAAGGGGCTCGAGAATCTGAAAGAGGCCGCGCGCCTCGAGCCACGGCGCGTCCCCTTCATCCGCATCGCCGCCCGCGCTCTTCACGAGCACGGCCGGAACGACGAGGCCGAGCCCTTCGCGCGGCGGCTCCTGGACCTCGATCCGTCTCCTGACAATCAGGAGCTCCTCGGCAGCATCCTGGCAGGCGCCGTGCCGGCGCCCGTCGGGGAGGATCCCGATGGCGACCCGCTGGAAATCCTGAACTCGCCGACCTCTCCGGACGAAGTGACGCTCGAGCGATCGGCGGCGGCGCTGGCCCGCAACCACGAAGAGCGCCCCGGTCTTCTGTCGCGGATCTTTCGATCCCGGAATTGATCCCTCTCCTCACGGGACTCGGCCTCGCCACGGCGGCCGGGTTGAACGCGTGGTCGGTCCTCCTGATCTTCAACGCGCTCTATGCGCTGCTTCCCCAGGATTTCCCGGGAGGTCCCACCGGCTTTCTGGCGAGCCCCGCGATGCTCCAGATCGCGATCGTGATGTTCATCGCCGAGTTCGTGGTGACGAAGATCCCGCTGGTCGACCGCTTCTGGGAGGCGGCGCACACGCTTCTGCGCCCGATCGCCGGCGCGCTGCTCGCGCTGGCCGCCATCGGAGACCAGTCCCTGCCGGCGAAGATCGGAATCGCGCTCCTCGCGGCGGCCGTTACCCTGGCGGCCCACGCCGCGAAATCCACCAGCCGGCTGACCTCGACGGCCGCGACCCGGGGCTGGACTCAGATCGCGCTGTCGGTGGCGGAAGACGTCGTCGCCGTCATGCTCGCCGTCCTGCTTTTTTTCCAACCGTTGCTGACGCCCCTCTTTCTGGCCGCGCTGGTCATCGGGCTCCTGATGCACTGGCCCCGGGTCGCCCGCGGTCTCCAGGTCCTCTTCTTTCGCATTCAGCACCCTCGCCGGCGCACCGAGACCGGCGCCTGACACGGGCGCCTTTTCAGAGACCGGGCCGTTGCCCTACGTCCTCGACGGAAACAATCTGATCGGCTCGGAGCGACGGGCGAGGACTCCCGGAGAGGAGGACCGGTCGGCCTTCGAGAGCGAGCTCGCCGCCCGGTTGCGCGGAATGCGTTCGTCCGTCCGGATTTTTTACGACGGCCCTCCGGAACGCACCCGGTCGCTCGGGTCTCTGACGATCCGCCGGCCGGGGGGCTCCGCCGACGACGCCATCCTCCGCGAGATCTCCGCCGCCGCCGACGCGAGGGAGATCACCGTCGTCACGGCCGACCGGGACCTCGCCCGAAGATGCCGCGACGCGGGCGCGAAGACTCTCGACCCGGCGCAGTTTTGGGAGAGGTTTGGAAAGGGGGACGCCCGCAGGCGAACGGGCCCCCAGAAAACGGAAGCCCGTGTGGACGTCGAAGAGTGGATGAAGTTTTTTTCCGACCCCGAAAACAGAAAATCCTAGATACCCGTAGATTCCCGCTTTCCGTCCCGTCCCCCTCTTGCGATCCCGATTCCCGATCTAGTTGACCGCGGAGTACCGCCCGTCTCGCTCCCGTTGGTCGCTCGGCTCCCGGCCCGCACCCCCGGTATACTGCTCCCGGCTCCGAGCGGGGCCACGTGATCGCCCCGAACAATCGGGGAGGAAAGTCCGAACTCCGAACGGGTGGCATGCCGGGTAATGCCCGGTCGCGGCGACGTGAAGGAAAGTGCCACAGAAATTAAACCGCCTTCCGCCCTTTGCGGGTGGACGGTAAGGGTGAAACGGTGCGGTAAGAGCGCACCGCCCCGACGGCAACGCCGGGGGCAGGGTAAACCCCATGCGGAGCAAGGCCAAATAGGGAGACGGAGGGCGCCCGTCCCGTTCCGCGCGGCACGTCCGTGCGGACCGTCTCCGGGTCGGCTGCTGGAATCCGGGGGCGACTCCGGGTCTAGAGGAATGATCGCGGCCCCGGGCAACCGGGGAACAGAATTCGGCTTACCGGCCCGCTCGGAGTCTTTTTGTCGCCTTCGACGTCGCCTCCGCTCACTCGGTTCGATCTCACGCCCCGAGAGGCTCGAACACCGTCGAGAACTACATCTCACATCACCCGATGACCCGGTTCAGCCATAGCATCTGCCCGTGGTGAAGGTCGAGCGAGGTGGAAGCCGCAACTCGAGAAGGGCGAAACGGGATGAATGGAGGAGGAAACGAATGCGAAACACGATTCTTGCGACGGCCCTCGCGTTGACACTCGTGACGGGAACCCTCGGAGAGACCCGCAAGCCTCTTCCCGCCGACGTCGGGCCGGGTCGGATCGCCTGGTTCGACATTACCACCGGCAACCTCGCGAAATCGAAAGACTTCTACGGCAAGCTCTTCGGATGGCAATTCAACGCCGTGAAGGGCACGGACCAGGCGGCCGAGATCGTCGCCGGTGCCACGGCGGTCGGAACGATTCGCTCTGCGGACGGCAAGATCAGCCCGTTCAACGGCGTCGTCTATGTCCAGGTGGCGGACCTTCCGGGCAGCTGAAAAAAGGCGACCGAGCTCGGGGGAACGATCGCGCCCGGATTTCCGTTCAAATTCTTCGGCGGAACCGGAGCCATTGGACTGATCCTCGATCCGTCGGGCCACCCGATCGGTCTGTATTCGAGAACCCCGGTCCCTCCGGCGACGTCGCCGGCGAAGTAACGGCGGGGCGGAGAAAAGCAGCCGGCGATTCTCCGCCGTCAGGACATGGTTCCGGCTTCCCTGAAGGATGCCTTTGGACGTCTCGAGGTCGAAAGGCGCCGACGTGGGCTCGTGATCCACCTTTGCCACCAGCGTTGCGACAGCGCAGCTCTGCTCTACTCCCTCCGGTCCCTCTCCCCGCGCGCCGGGGGAGAGGGCGGGGTGAGGGGCGTCCCTGATCTGGAAAGCGGCGGGAAGAACAGGCGCTGCTCACGGCGTCCCCGCGCGCCGGGGGAGAGGGCTGGGGTGAGGGGCGGCACATCCAGCCTGACAGGGTTCGCACGCCGCGAGTGATGCTTTTGACCGGTCCCTGCCGTTGACCGGGCCCGAATTCGTTTTGCGGAGGATGAAAGAGTCTTTCCCTTAACATCGAGGCATTCATGGAGGAACTGCAGCGGCCTCGACGACTTCGGCCTGGCGGCCGTATCGGGATTGCGGCGGTTTCGGGCCCCGTCGATCCCGAGAGGCTCGCGGCGGGCGTGCGGGAGCTCGAGGGGCTCGGCTATACGACGGTCCTTGCGGACAACGTCGCCCGGAGAGAGGGCTTCCTGGCCGGCACCGACGAGGAGCGGGCGGGAGGGTATCGCCGACTTCTGACGGACGAATCGATCGATGCGATCTTCTTCGCTCGCGGAGGGTACGGCGCTTCCCGGACGCTCCGACATCTGGATTCCGTGGAGATCCGGGCCCACCCGAAAATACACCTGGGAGGCTCCGACCTGACGGCCCTCCTGGCTTACGTCTGGAAGCACGCGTCTCTCGTGACGTTTCACGGTCCCATGGTGGCCGTCGAGATGGGCCGCGGCGGCGTGCTCGACTGGGCAGAGGTCCTGAGCGGCTCGGCGCCGTCCGAGCACAGGATCCGCCCCGACGACGTGCTCGTCAGCGGGTCGGCGGAAGGCCTCCTGGCCGGGGGCTGCCTGTCCATTCTGGGCTCTCTGGTGGGGACGCCGGAGGCCGTGGACGGAAAAGACCGGATCCTCTTCTGGGAAGATGTCGCCGAGCCCCTCTACCGCCTCGACCGTCTGTTGACCCAGTTGGAGCGCTCGGGTACGCTCGACGGTCTGCGAGGGATGGTGATCGGATCCGTGGTGCCGGGACGCGAGGAGTCGTCGGAAGCGGTCCGGGAGTACCTCCGGGACCGGTTTCGCGCTGCGCCATTTCCCGTGGTCCTGGGGATTCCGGCCGGCCATCTCGCCGCCCCCCGCACTCTCCCTCTCGGCCTCTCCGTGAGGCTCACGGCCGGTGAGCGCGGCGGCACTCTGGCGTTTGCGGGACCCGCGGTCTCATGAAGGCGGTCTTCAAATCGGGCACCGGCGGCGGGCGCAACCCGTTCGAGAAGTACGTGACGACCCACCCGATGGGCGACATCATCTTCTCCGAAGGCGAGATCGGCACGGAGATGTACATCATCCAGTCCGGCGTCGTCGAGCTCTTCAAGTCGATTGCCGGCGAGGCCCGGGTTCTCTCGACTCTCGAGAAGGGCGATTTCTTCGGCGAGATGAGCGTGCTCGAGGACCTGCCCCGGACCGCATCGGCACGCGCCAAGACGGACGTCGAAGTCGTACGGATCAACGGCGCGATGTTCGACAGCATGCTGAAGAGCAACACGGAGATCGCGATCCGGATGATGCGCAAGCTCTCCCGGCGGCTCCGGGACGTCTCCGCCGCGCTCGAGGAGGCGCTCGGCCAGAAGACCTCCGCCGCGCCGGAGGGACGGCCCGCGGCGCGGAAGGTGGGGCCGAAGCGGGACCTCTACAGGCTCGTCTCGCCGGAGGGAGACGCCGAATTCTTTCTGAACCGTGAAGGGGACACTCTGGTCGGCCGCGCCGATCCGGTAACAGGAATTACGCCCGACGTCGACCTGACGCCCCTCGACGGGCAACGGTCGACTTCGCGCCGCCACGCGAAGATCTACCAGATGGGCGGCGTCTTCTACATCATGGAAGAGATCGGGGTCATGAACGGGACGTTCGTCAACGATAAGCGGCTCGCGACCGGCGCGCCCGCGCCCGTCAACCACGGCGACATCCTCAAGTTCGGGCTCGTCCCTCTCACGTTCTACAGCGCGGAATCCTGAGGAGCGTCCGCTGACGGGCGGCGACCCTCTCGGAGCTCCCGTCCGCGCGCCGGCTCCGAAGACTCTCTCCCCGTCGGATCCCATCTCCGCGCTCCCGGGTCTCGGCGCCTCGCGGGCGGCCAAGCTCGCCGAAGCCGGAGTCCGGACGATCGGCGACTTTCTCCTCGCTCTTCCTTTCCGCTACGAGGATCGCGCGCGGTTCGAGACCGTCGCCGCGCTGGCGCCCGGGCAGCCCGCGACCGTGCGCGTGCGTCTCTCGAGCGTCAAATCCGTGCGCATGCGCCGCGGCACGCTCCGCATCGAGGCGGTCGCCGACGACGGGACGGGCGCGATCCGGGCGGTGTGGCACAACCGGTATCCCTCGTTCGCCAAGGGAGCGGAAGGCGCGCACGCGGTCCTCTACGGAACTCCGACGGCCACCGCCGCGGGTGAGCTCAGGATCGAAAATCCGGAGACGGAGTTCTTTTCGGAAGAGGGAAACGACCCGCTGCACTCGGGCCGGATCGTGGGCGTCTACTCCCGGACGGGCGGCCTGTCCCCCCGCGTCTGGCGCAGTTTTGCGCGCGCGGCCCTCGACCGACTCGGCACCGGCTGGGCCGCCGCCAGCGCCCCGGCCGCAGACCTCGCGCGGGCTCTCGAGGCCGCTCATTTCCCGTCTTCCTCCGAGGAGGCGCACGCCGCGCGGTCCGCTCTCGCGGCCGAGGAGCTCCTCGCGCTCGCCGCCGGAATCGAGCGGAAACGCGCGCGGCTTCGGGAGCGCACCGGTCTCGTCCTGAAGGCGGACGACGCGCTCCGGGCGAGCGCGCGGGCGTCCCTTCCTTTCAAGCTCACCGGCGCGCAGAAGCGGGCAGTCCGGGAGATCGCAACGGACCTCGGCTCGGGAAGGGCCATGGCGCGGCTCCTCCAGGGCGACGTCGGCAGCGGGAAGACGGTCGTCGCGGGGCTCGCGTTCCTCCTCGCCGCCCGCAACGGGGTCCAGGGCGCCCTGATGGCGCCGACGGAAATCCTGGCGGAACAACACGCGGAGAGCCTCGCGCGCTGGATGGAGCGGGCGGGGGCGCGACTGGGACTGCTCACGGGGCGGGTGCGGGGGAGGGAACGGCGCGAGCTCCTCGCCGCGCTCGAAAGGGGAGACGTCGATCTGCTCATCGGCACGCACGCGCTGGTCGAAACTCCGGTTCGATTCAAACGGCTGGCGCTCGTCGTCGTCGACGAGCAGCATCGGTTCGGCGTGGCGCACCGGGCGCGGCTCTTCCGCAAGGGCGTCAGCCCCCACGTGCTGGTGATGACCGCGACCCCGATCCCGCGCTCGCTCGCGTGGGCAATCTATGGCGAGCTCGACCTTTCCGTCCTGGATGAGAAGCCGCCGGGCCGGACCGCGGTCGCCACGCGGGTGCGCGAGGCGTCGGCCCGCGACCGCATCTACCGGTTCGCCGCGGAGCGCGTGCGCGCCGGGGAGCGCGTCTACGTCGTGGTCCCCGCGATCGAGGAAGGCGAGCGCGAAATCGCCGCCACGCGGGAGACGGCCGAAAGGATCGCAGAGGCCGCCCCGGGAACCGCGATCGGAATCCTCCACGGCCGCCTTCCGCCCGAAGAGCGCTCCCGCGTCCTCGCGGACTTTGCCCGCGGCACGGTCGGAATACTCGTCGCCACGACGGTCGTCGAAGTCGGCGTCGACGTGCCCGAGGCGACCTTCATGGTGATCGAGAACGCGGAGTCCTTCGGTCTCGCGCAACTCCATCAGCTTCGCGGGCGGGTCGGCCGCAGCTCCCGCCCTTCCTGGTGCGCGCTGATCGTCGGCGAGCGCGTCTCGGAGGAGGCCCGCACGCGGCTCCAGGTTCTCGAGGACACGTCCGACGGATTCGAGATCGCCGAGCGCGACCTTCTCGCGCGCGGACCCGGAGACCTGCTCGGCGTGCGCCAGTCCGGTCTTCCCGAGCTCAGGGTCGCCGACCCGATCGCCGATCTGCCGCGCCTCGGACAGGCCCGCGAGGAGGCGCGCAGGCGGTCCGACTCCGGAGAGCGCATCGAGAGCGCGCTCTTTCCCGACGCCGCCGCGCCCGCGGAAAAGGGCCCGGCCGCGGAGCCCGCGGAGCCCGCGGAGCCCGCGGAGGAAGAGACGACCGAGCCCGGCAAGAGGACGAAGGGAGCGCGCGTGGTACAACGGCCGCGCACCAGGACGCCTGGAAGGAGGAGCCCTTGAAAGTTCTCGTCACCGGCGGAACCGGATTCGTCGGTACGCACCTCGTCAACGCTCTCGTGCGCCGCGGCCACTCGGTGGCGGTGCTCGCGCGCGACGCCGGCGCGACGAGAAACCGGTACAACCGCCCCGTCGAGACGGTCGCGGGAAACGTGCTCGACCCGGCGTCGCTGACGGGCGCGCTTGACGGCCGCGAGGCCGTGATCCACCTCGTCGGCATCATCCACGAGCATGGCGAGCAGACCTTTGACCGCATGCATCGGGAGGCGGCCGAGAACGTGGTTGCCGCCATGCGCGCGGCCGGCGTGCGGCGGCTTCTTCACATGAGCGCGATGGGGGCGGGGGACGACGCCCCCTCCGAGTACGGCCGCACGAAGGCGGCGGGCGAGCGCGCCGTCCGAGGGTCCGGGCTGGACGCGACGATTTTCCGGCCGTCGATCGTGTTCGGACCGGGCGACGGTTTCGTCTCTCTGCTCGCCCCGATCGTGAGGTGGAATCCCCTCTTCATCCCCGTCATCGGAAACGGGCAGACGCGGTTCATGCCCGTGTCCGTGTACGACGTCGCCCGCGTCTTCGGCGACGCGCTCGAAAAACCCGAGACAATCGGGCAGGTGTACGAGGTGGGAGGGCCTGAAACGTTCACTCTCGACGAGATCTACAGGGAGATCGCGACTGCCGTCGGAAAGCGCCGGAAGCCTCTGGTCCATCTTCCCCTGTGGTGGGGCCGCTTCCTCGCGGCTCGTTTCGAGGGCGCGGCGCGGAGGGGCTGGCTCGACGCTCCGCCTCTCACCCGGGACCAGCTGCGCAGCCTGACACGAGACAACGCCGCCGACATCTCGGCCACCGTGACGACGTTCGGAGGGCCGTGGCGCGAGCTGCGGCCCGGCCTGCGCGAGTACCTCCACGGCGCGATGAAGCACGACCCGCGCTCGGGCTTCGGCGAAGAAGTCGCGCTCGAGAAGGTGAAGGTGATGCGGGTGCGGTGAGCCGGGAAGTTGAGAGTTAAGGGTTAAGAGTTAAGAGTCATTCGAGCCATCGGCTCGGCTCGACCCCGGCTGTCGACCCTCAACTCTCAACTCTCGACTCCGCTCCCAACCCTACTTGGGCTCGCCTTTTTCCTTCGAGAGGCGATAGCCGGCCCTCACGGCGTCGGCTTCGCTCATGTACTGGCCCCGCTTCGTGCGGCCGTACCAGCGGTCGCCCTCGCGGTGGAAGATCTTCGTTTCGAGGTTCACCCAGACCATGCCGGGGGACGGAGGCGGCTGGTAGGACGCGGGGGGCGCGTTCGACGCCGCGCGGCCGGCCTGCGCGGCCGAACCCGCGGGAGCGCCTGAGGCGCTGCGGGAGCTGGGAGACGCACCGGAGGAGGCCCGGACAGTCACCATGGGCGAGATCTTCGAGATCGTCGCGGCCGACACTCCGGCGCGCTCGAGATCTCCGACGGACGTGTAGGGCCGGCCGGCGACGATTTTCCTCGCGGTCGCCGGGCCGACGCCGGGAAGCGCCTCGAGATCCTTTTCGCTCGCGCTGTTGAGATCGACGGGCCCGGATGCCGTGTCGGCTCTGGCCGGTGCGCCGCCTTGGGCGGAAGAGGCCGGACCGGCCGAAGACGAGGGGGCCGCCCGCGATCCCGCGCGCGCGCCCGAAACGGTCACGAGCGGGGAAATCTTCTGGATCGTGCTCGCCGAGACTCCCGCCTTCGACAGGTCGGCGACGGACGTGTACGGCCGCCCCGCGATGATCTTTTTCGCGGTCGCCGCCCCGACACCCGGCAGCGCCTCGAGGTCTTTCTCGGAAGCGCTGTTCAGGTCGACCGGGCCCGCCGACGCTCCGGCGGAGGCGGGTGCGGCGGCGGGGCTTCCCGCCGATCGGGAAGATTCGGGACGCGTCCGGCTCTCGCGCGCCGGTGCAGCCGAGGACGCGGCGGAGCGCGGAGCGGCGCCGCTCACCGTGACCATCCCCGAGATCTTGTTGACCGTGGCGGCCGAGACGCCCGCCTTCGAGAGGTCCGCCACCCTCGAATACGGGCGGCCGGCGATGATCTTTTTCGCGGTCGCGACCCCGACACCCGGAAGGGCTTCGAGGTCCTGTTGGGAGGCCGAGTTGAGGTCGACCTTCGCCTTCGCGGCCGGCGCCGCGGAAGCGTGGCCGGCGACGATCCAGGCGAGCGCCAGGAAAATCGGGGCGAAGCGTTTGAAAGAGTTCATGCGTCTCCTCATTTCGGTTGGGACTGTTCGTTCGGGGACGAGATGCAAGAACTCTACCTTGAAGACGGCAGGGGGAAGGCGGCAGGCGGGAGGCGGGTGGGAGCACGGGGGCCGGGAAACGGGAGCCGAGCGACCAGCGGGAGCGAGACGGCCGCGGCACTCCGCGATCAACTGGATCGGAAATCGAAAGGGAGGCCTAGGTTCTCGTCCGAACGCTCAACGCTCAACGCTCAACCCTCCCGTCTCACTTAGACACTCGGCCCTTTACGCACACGGATCGATCCCGACGACGTGCGCACCGTGACACGAGGGCCCCCGCCGTTCAACGTCGCCGTCGCCTGCTGGGAGCCGGAGCGTCGCGTGACGGCGATTTCCGGAAAGTCGGACCGGATGGCCGTCTCGTCCAGGTCCGCGTCGGAGGCTGTCAGCTCGATCTCCCCCCGGAAGTTCGCGGGAAGGGTCAGGGTGACGTCCCCTCCCGCGTTTCGGATCGTCACTCCGCCGCGGGCTTCCCGCGACACGAGCCCGACGCGGACTTCGCCGCCGCCCGTCTCGATGTGAACGCCGCCCGCGACCGCGGGGAGGACGACGTCTCCGCCGCCCGTCTTCACGTCCGCGGATCCCGCGACACGATCGATCCGCACGTCGCCGCCCGACGTGTCGGCCGAAACGGACCCCGCGACGGCGCCCGCGCGGATGTCTCCCGCGAGCGTCTGCGCCTTGAGATCCCCCTGCACCGGGCCGATCTGGATGTCTCCACCGTAGCTCTTCAGGTCCGCCGAGGCTCCCGCGGCCCCGATGTGGATCTCCCCCGAGTGCGTCAGGATGTTGACCTTCCCGGAGACCTTGCCGACCCGGTAGGTCCCCGCGCCCGCGGTGGCGAGAAAGTCGCCGGCGACGTCTCCGCGGACGACGGCTTCGTCTTCCGGCTCCTCGACTTCGTGGTGCGCGCGGCCGTCCGTGCGCGGCGGACGAGGGGGGCGGGGGACGGCGATCTTCTCGTGAATCCGCGTATCGATGCGGGGGATCGTCACGACGAAAGAGCGCCGCGCGACCAGGGGTTTCGCGTCGGACTCCCGGGTGTTCGCCGCGAGAATGGCGATTCGGCCGCTGAGTGTCGAGACGTGGACGCGGGCGCCGCCCTGGCCGATCGAGCCCTTGTATTCGCCACCCGGCATCAGGAACTTCATGCGGCTCGTCTCGCGTTCCGCGTCACGCAGCGATTCCCGAACCTGCACGTCCATGTCCCTCATCGATTCTTCGAGCTCCCGTTCGAGCTCGGGCACGTCCACCAGGGTGTCGTCGCCCTTCCGCTCCACGACGACCCGGTGGCGCGCACGCGAGTGCTCGGCGCGCGCGCGCCGCTCGGCGCGTTCGGCGCGCTCCGACTCGGATCCTCCGGAGGGCTCGGCACCGGCCGCCGCCGCCGACGGGGGAGCGAAGGGGAACGTCGATACGATCGATCCGTTCATCGCGGAGGCGGAGAGATCGAATCTCGCGTCTTTCGGCAGGGTCAGGAGGACAGCCCCCGAGACCGTTCTCAGGTCGAGCGCCGCGCCCTGCGGGGCGGCGGACGCCGACACCTCGATCTTTCCATTGACCGTCTGCGCGCGCACTCCGCGTCGAGACCCGCGGACGGTGACGTTCCCGTTCACCGTCTGGGCGTCCAGCTCGCCGTCCACGTCCGCGATGCGGACTTCGCCGTTGACGGTGTGGAGCACCGCGATCACGCCCGGCGGCACAACGATCTCGTACTGCATGGCGATCCGGCAGTCGCGGCAGCGGGAGTTGCGCCACTGTCCGCTTCGGGAGGAGCGGCGTGACCAGTCGCCGTCGCCCATGTCGGGCCAGCGCGACTCGAGCCGGAGCTCGTCCCCATCGCGGACCTGGACGGTCTTGGTCCTCTCGAGAATCTCCTCCGCGCGCGCCTTCGTGGATGCCGTCACGCTCGTCACGCAGACGGCGGAGAACTCCCGGCCGGGAGTCGCGATCACGTCGCCCGACACATTCAACACGCGGAGCGTGGATCGAGCGGGCAGAGTGGCGTTGAAGCGTTCGGTCCGGCGGGCGACGTTTCCCGCCTCGTCGGCGCGCAGAAGGGAAGCGGCGGCCATCAGGAGCAGACCGATCGCGAAGACGATCCAGAGGCCGCTGCCGTCGGACTCGGCGGTCCGCCGCGCGAAGACCCGCCGGGAGGAGGTGTTCATCGCTTTCCAGGACGCGGGAAATACGGGGGAGTTACGCATTTCAGAATTCGATGCCTTTCAGGGCGGACGCCGCCTTCGCGCGGACGAACCCGTTTTCTGCCGGATCGAACGCCTTCTCGCGGAGAGACTCGATCGTCTTCTGGTCCGGGGAGTCCTTCGCGGCGGCGGCGAGCGCTTCGACCGCAACCAGGCGCACGCCCGGGTGCCGGTCCGTGCGCAGCGCGTCCAGGAAAGCGGCGCGGATCTCCGGCGTCATCTTGAATCCGGCGAGGGCATCCGCGGCCTTCTTCCGAACCCCGGGGTTCTGATCCCTCTTCAACGTGTTCGTCAGGGCGAGGACGATGTCGGGCGACGCCGGAAACTCCTTGAGTCCGTAGTGGGCGGACACGAGATCGATGGCCCGCGATTTTTCCCCCGCCGTCTGCGCCCCGCGTGACACCAGGAACGCGACGAGCCGCGCCATCTGAGGATCGTCCGGACGTCCGAGGACGGTCTGACGCGAGGTGATGTCGAAGGTGACGCCGATCCGGCCCTGCGGATCGGCCGGGCGGTACGAGACGTTCGCCAGCCCGGCCGCCTTCTCCAGATTCTCCGGAAGCGACGCGGCCGACGCCGCCTTCGACGAGGGTCTGCCGGACGCCGTCGAACCGGTCTGCCGCGCCGCCGCGAAGCCCGCCACCAGCGCGACGACGATCGCCGCCGCCTCGAGGAGAGGGCGCAACCACCGCCGCCGGCGCGGGACGAACTCGCGGATGCGGGCCCGCAGCATCTCGTCCTCGAGAAGAGCCAGCGTCCTCCGCCGGAACTCGGGCGTCAGCGGCAGGTCGGGATCTTCCCCGAGCCTCCCCCAGGTGTCTTCCAGGGCCAGGAGCTGGTCCCGGCATGAGGAACAGCCCTCGGCGTGCGCGGCGACCTCCTCGCGGATCGGGCCCGATGTGTCGGAGAGCTTGCCATCCAGGGCAAGGGCGGTCAGTTCGCGGCATTCCATGACGTTTCTCCTTCCTGGAATCGGGCCTTCAGAGTCTCGACGGCCCGGAAAATGCGGGTCTTGACGGCTCCGACCGAGATCCCGAGCACGCCGGCGATCTCAGAGTAGGGGAGCCCGTGATAGCGGGCCAGCACGAGCGCTTCCCGCTGTTCCTCGGAGAGCGCGTTCAAGGCCTCGCGGACGGCGGCGCGGCGCTCGTGGCTCAGCAGGCGGGCCTCGATCCCCTCGCCCCGGGACGTCGGCTCGGGAACCGCTTCGAGGGGAACGACGTTCGCGCGGCGGTCCCGCCGGCGCCGGTCCCGGCAGGCGTTCGCCGCGATGGCGAAGAGCCAGGACGAGACCTCCGCCCGCCCGTCGTATTGATGCGCCCGCGTGATCACCTTGACGAAGACCTCCTGAGTGACTTCCTCGGCCAGCATCCGGTCCGAGAGGAGCCGGTCGGCAAACCGGAGAAGCGCCGGGGCGTACCGTTCGAAGAGCTCGCCCGCGCCGTCCTGATCGCCCAGCCGGATCCGCTCGATCAGGGCTCGATCGTCCGCTCCCGCTGGTTTTTCCTTCAAGCCCGGTCCGGCACGGCATCAGGGGAGACGGCGGGCCGGCCAAAAGGTTTCGCCGGGGAGAGGGCGGGGTGAGGGGCGGTGAGAACAGCGAGGTGCAGGGATCGCGAGTGCCAGACCCCCTCACCCCTCCTCACCTCTTCACCTTGCGTCGTTCCATCACCGGGAAGAGACGCTCGACATCCGTATCCCGCCTTCCACCGTATGATGTACGAAAAGGTACTATCCGCCGGTCCGCCGGCCCGTTCAGGAGGACCGATGAGCGCCCTTCCTTCGCCTCGAGACACCCGGGCGGCCGCCCTCGAGAGGACGCGCAAGCGGATGGGACCTCTCTTTCAGGCGAACCAGGTGCTCGGCCGACGCAACGCGATCGGCTGCGTCGCGCTCGAGATCACTCAGCGCTGCAACCTCGACTGCACGCTCTGCTATCTGTCCGAGAACTCCGAGCGCGTCAAGGACATCCCGATCCAGGAGGTCTTCCGACGGATCGACCGCATTGACGAGCAGTTTGGCGCGCCCACGGCGGTCCAGATCACCGGCGGAGACCCCACCCTGCGCAAGCGGGAGGAGCTCGTCGCGATCGTCCGCTACACCCGGGAGAAGGGTCTTCTTCCCACCCTGATGACCAACGGGATCAAGGCGACGCGCGACATGCTCGAGGAGCTCGCGGAGGCGGGCTTGAACGACGTCGCTTTCCACGTCGACGTCACCCAGGAGCGCAAGGGCTACCGGACCGAGGCGGACCTGGACCCGATCCGCGAGGAGTACATCGAGCGGGCGCGCGGCATTCCGATCGCGGTGATCTTCAACACGACCGTCTGCCGGGAGAACTTCGACGAGATTCCCGCCATGGTCCGCTTCTTCCGCAAGCATGCGGACGTCGTCGGCATGGCCTCCTTCCAGCTCCAGGCGGACACGGGACGGGGCGTGTTGCGCGAACGGGACCGCGTGATCTCCCTTCAGACGGTGAGGGAGCAGATCGTGGCCGGAGCCGAAATCCCGATCTCCTGGGACACGATCCTGATCGGCCATCCCGGCTGCCATCGCATCGGCATCACCCTGGAAGCCAACGGGAACCTTCACGACTTAAACGACGACCCGGAGTTCTTCAACCGATTCCTGGCGGACTTTCAGCACGTCATGCTCGATCGGCGCGAGCCTCGGAGGGCCGTCTCCGCGCTTCTGGCCGAGCTGCGGCGCCGCCCGGGGTTCGCGTGGCAGGCGCTCCGCTTCGCCGGCCGCAAGGCGTGGGGGATGAAACGCGACCTGCTGGCCTCGGGCGGACGCGTCCACAAGCTGTCGTTCTTCGTCCAGAATTTCATGGATGCCTCCGCGCTCGAGCCCGACAGGATCCACGCGTGCTCCTTCATGGTCATGACGGCCAACGGACCCGTCTCCATGTGCGCCCACAACGCCCGGCGCGACGAGTTCATCCTGAAACCGCTTTCCGTCCGCACGGAGGCGGGCGAAAGCATCTGGAACCCGCTGTCCGGGGCGACCCTGCCGGTCGTCCCGTCCACCCACGCCGGAGGCAAAGAGCTCGCATGAAAAGATCCGCCGCCTTCTTCCCGCTTGTTCTGCTGCTGGCGACCGCCTGCGCCGTCAACGTCCCGCCGCCGAAAAACGCGGGCACCGCCTCGCCGTCCGGAGCGGCGGCCACGCCCACGGCCGGCGACGCAGACAAGACGTGGGCCCGGGTCCTCGCGAAGTACGTCGACGACTCCGGCCGCATCGACTTCGCCGGAGTCGCGAAGGACCGCGCCGATCTGGACGCCTATGTCGCCTGGGTCGGGAGGGTGAGCCCGGCGAACACTCCCGCTTCGTTCCCCACGAAGGAGTCGAAGCTCGCCTACTACCTGAACGCCTACAACGCGCTCGCGATGTACAACGTGATCGAGTCGAGCCAGCCCAAAGACTTGAACGCGGTGAAGGTCCGGTTTTTCTACCGCAACAAGCTCTCCGTCGGCGGCGAGAAAATGTCGCTCTACGACCTGGAGAACAAGATCGTCCGGCCGATTGGGGATTCGCGTGTCCATTTCGCTCTGAACTGCATGGTGCGCGGCTGCCCGCGCCTCCCACGGGAGCCGTTTCGCGCGGACCAGCTCGACATGGAGCTCGAGGCCACCGCGCAATATTTCCTGAACGAGAACCGCAACGTCCAGGTCGAGCCCGACAAGCAGACGGTCCGGTTCTCCCAGATCCTCCAGTTCTACACGGATGACTTCCTGAAAAAGTCGCCCTCGCTGGTGGCCTACGCCAACAAGTATCGCGAGGCGAAGATCCCGGAAGGCTCGAAGGTCGAGTTCATCCCCTACGACTGGACGTTGAACCAGCGGTGAAGCGCGGAGAGACCGGGGCCGGGAGCCGAGCGACGAACGGGAGCGAGACGGCCGCAGTAGTTCGCGGTCAACTAGATCGGGAGCCGAGCGACCAACGGGAGCGAGACGGCCGCGGTACTCCGCGGTCAACTCGATCGGGAAACGGGAAACGACGGACGAGGAATGGGCTGCGTTCCTTGATCGCGCTCATCCTGTTTGCAACCGCGGTCGGAAAGTTTCTCGATGTCCCGGGGTTCGCCCGCGTTCTCGGGACGTACAAGGCATTCCCCGACTCGCTGCTTTTTCCCCTCGCTGCGCTCATCCTCTTCTCGGAGCTCGCGCTCGCCGTCTGGCTGGTCGTGGGGCGGCGGCCGTTCGGGGCGGCGGTCGCGGCTCTCGCGATGCACCTCGCCTATGCGGCCTGGTCGGCTTCGGCGATCCTCCGGGGGCTTCACCTCGCCAACTGCGGGTGCTTCGGCGTCTTTCTTCCGCGGCGGCTCGGCTGGTCGACGGTCGTCGAGGACCTCGTCCTGTCGGCGCTGTGCGGCGCCCTCATGGTCGTCACGCCGCGGTCGCACGCCGGGGCGGCCGTATGAGAAAGCGGCTCGTCGCCGGCGGCATCCTCGCGGCTATGGTCGCCTGCAGCCGGGTCGCCGGAGCGGATCTCGATTTCGCGCCCTGGTTCACGTCACGGGGGATCGAGGTCCAGATCTCCCGTCCGGCGTCGGGACCGCCCTGGATCCGGGGACGCGGGGAGATCCCGGCGCCCGCCGCGAAAGTGGCGGCCGTGCTGTCGGATTTTCCCCGCTATCGGGAGATCTTCGCGCCGGCGGTGAAGAGGGCGGACGTCCTGGAGTCGGACCGCGCGTCGGCGCGGATCCACTTCGTCTGGCCCTATCCCTTTCCGTACACCAATCGCGACGCCGTGGTGCGATACCAGATCGAGGAGCTGGACGGAGGCGCCTTCCGGCTCTCCTGGAGATCGGATTCCCGGCCCGCCGACAAACGGGAAGGCACGCCGATAGCACAGGTTTCCGGCGAGACGCGCATCGAGCCCGCGGGGAGCGAGGCGTGCCGCATCACCTACACCTACCTGGGAGACCTCGGCGGGAAGTTCCCCGCGTGGGCGCAGGAGAAGGCGTGGCGCGAGGAGCCGGTCCAGTACTTCCGGGCGATCCGGAGAAAGCTCGGCCTGCCGGATATGCCCAAAACGGAGCAGAGCCCGTAGTCCATCGGGTGATTCCCGATTCCCGTTTCCCGTTTCCCGGCTCCGTTGTCCCGCTCCCGGCTTATAGTCCCTCGCTTGGATTCCATCTCATTCAAGGTCGTCGACTTCGCGATCCAGCTCGCGGTCATCCTCTTCGCCATCTCCTTTCACGAATCCGCTCACGCGTTCATGGCGCTGCGCTTCGGGGACACGACGGCGAAGGACCTCGGCCGGATCAGCCTCAACCCGATCCGGCACATCGATCCGGTCGGAAGCATCATTCTCCCGATCCTTCTCTATTTCACCTCGGGTCTCATCTTCGGATACGCAAAGCCGACCCCCGTCCGGCTGGATCGCACGAAGAACCCGAGGCTCGCCGACCTGTGCGTCTCCGCCGCGGGGCCGCTCTCGAACCTGCTCTTAGCCGCCGTCGGACTGGCGGCGCTCGTCGGCTTCAAGGCGATGTTTCCGCAGGCGCTCGCGGACCTCTTCGACGCGCTGCGGGGTCACCGTTTCGCCTCCGGCGCCGTGGCGCCGCTGACCTATCTGCTGTTCCAGTTCGTCATCGTGAACATCAGCCTCGGCGTGTTCAACCTGATTCCGATTCCGCCGCTCGACGGCAGCTGGGTCCTGGCGTCGATTCTCGGCCCGTCCACGCGTCACTTCTTCGAGACCCTCGGACGCTTCGGTTTCCTGATCCTGATCCTTCTATCGTCTTCCGGGATGCTCGGGCGGATCATGAGCCCCGTCCTCCGGGTCTTCTTCCGGATCATCGGACAGGTGCTCCAGTGAACGAGGACTCCGCCCACGAGTCGCTGCCCCCCGTCGCGATCCCCGCCTTCTCCGGACCGCTCGACCTCCTTCTCCACCTGATCCGTGTCAACGAAGTGTCGATCACGGACATCCCGATCTTCGAGATCACCGAGCAATACACCGCGTATCTCGATGCCATGCGCGAGCTCGATCTGGACGTCGCGTCGGATTACATCGCGCTCGCCGCCGAGCTCATCTACGTCAAGTCGCGCATGCTGCTGCCTCGCGCGCCGGGCGAGCCGGAAGAAGACCCGCGGCAGGACCTCGCCCGGCGGCTTCTCGAGTACGAGCGGTACAAGCAGGCGGCGGAGTCGTTTCACGAGATCGACGCCCTGCGGGCGGGGCTCTGGTCGAGGCCTCCGACCGAAATCCCCAAATCGGCCGACGGGGAGACGCTCGAGGTCTCCCTCTTCGACCTGATCGACACGTTCCGCAAGGTGACGGACCGGTACCGGCTCGCCCACCCGGCGGCCCTCGAAATCCACCACCTGCGGTTCTCCGTCGGCGAGAAGATGACGGAGCTCGTCGAGCGTCTGGAATCGAGCGGCACGATGCCCCTTCTCGAGTTTCTGGGAACGATGCGCTACCGCGCCGAGGCGGTGACCTCGTTCCTGGCGTGTCTCGAGCTGATCCGGCTCGGGATCGTGCGCGTGTTCCAGGCCGCGCCCTTTGCGGAAATCCACGCGTCGCGCACCGAGGCCGCGTTCTCTCCGGAGCAGGTGCGGGATACTTACCGTTGAAGAAGCCATGACGGAAATCGTGTCCGAAGAAAGGCACACCGGCTCGGCGGGAGACCCCGCTTCCGAGGAGCGCGGTCGGGAGGGCGCGACCGCGGCGGAGCCGCCGGCTCCTCCGAGACCTCGTGAGACGCGCGCCGAAAAGATCCGCGATGCCGCCGAGGCGATCCTGTTCTCCTCGCCCCGCCCGGTTTCGGAGCAGGACCTGGCGAGCGCCCTCGAGGCGACCCCGGAGGCTGTGCGGGAGGCGCTCGCGTCCCTGGCCGCCGAGACGGACACGCCCTCTCGAGGCGTCCGGCTCGAGCACGTCGGAGGGGGCTGGCGCTTCGTCACGAGACCCGAGTTCGACTCGCTCCTGCGCCGGTTCCACGAGGTTTCCGAGCGCAGCCGCCTGTCGCTCGCCGCGCTCGAGACGCTCGCGATCATCGCGTACCGGCAGCCAATCACCCTGCCGGAGGTCCAGGAGATCCGCGGCGTCAATTCCTCCTCGGTCCTGAAGACCCTCTTCGAAAAGAAGCTCATCACCACCGCCGGCAGGAAAGCGGTTGTCGGAACGCCGTTTCTCTACAGGACGACTCCGGATTTCCTCGTCCGGTTCGGATTGAACGAGCTCGAGGAGCTGCCAAAGCCCGAGGAGATCGAAGAGGACCTCGCCGCGACCGTGCCGGACGATTCGCTGCCGGCCGCGTCCCGTGGTGCCCTGGTCTTGCGCGGGCCCGACGAAGAGGACGAAAGCGACAGCGATGCGGCGGGAGCGGCCGGCGTCGCCCCGGCCCACGAACCGCGCGCCAGGGCCGCCCAGGCGCCCTCCGACGACGAGGACGAATCCGACGGGGATGACGAGGACGAGGACGAGGACGAGGACGACGACGACCTGGACGACCTGATCGCGGACGATCCTTCCGTCAAGGATCGAACGTGAGGGGAACCGCAAACGACGCGCGGTCCGTTTCCGAGCGCTCGACGCTCGACCCTCGACGCTCAACTCGCTGAAGCCATGCCCGCGGAACGGATCCAGAAAGTGCTGTCGCGCGCCGGGCTCGCCTCCCGGCGCGAGGCGGAGGAGTGGATCCGCGAGGGGCGCGTCTCCGTCAACGGCCAGGTGGCATCCCTCGGCGATCGCGCGGATCCGGAAAAGGACTCCGTCAAGGTCGACGGCAAGCGCGTCCGCCCTCCCGCGGCGGAGAGGACGTACCTGCTCCTGAACAAGCCGAAGGGATACGTCACGACGATGTCCGACCCCGAGCGCCGGGACACCGTGATGGATCTCGTGCCCGGCACCCTTCGCGCGGGCGTCCGCCCCGTCGGCCGGTTGGACGTCGGCACGGAGGGACTGCTGCTCCTGACGGACGACGGCGACCTCGCCCGCGACGTTACGCATCCCTCCGTCGGGTGCGCCAAGGAGTACAGCGTCAAGGTCTCGGGCGTCCCCTCCGAGAGGGACCTCGAGCGCCTGCGGCGGGGCATCGTGCTGGATGGGATCCGGACGCGCTCCTGCCAGATCGAGCCCATCCGCACGACGGCCGGGCGGGGGGAGGGCAACGCGTGGTTCCGCGTGACGTTGAGGGAGGGGCGCAGCCGCCAGATCCGGCGCATGTTCGAGGTGGTCGGCCATCAGGTTTCCAAGTTGAAACGCGTGGCCATCGGGCCCCTCCGCGACGAAGAGCTCCCCCCGGGCCGGATCCGTCGTCTCACCGCGGCCGAGGTCGCCTCTCTGAAAGCGTCGCTCGCGGGCGCGCCGGACCGCGCCGAGCCTCCCGCGGCGAGACTCGCGCGTCCCCGACCGAGAGGAGAGCGGCCGCGCCGGGCCGATGAGCGCCGCGGCGCCCCCGACGATGCGCGGACGGCCCCCGCCCGGCGAACGGCGCCGCCCTCCCGTCGGGGCAGGAGCCGGTGACGCCGCCGTTGATCGTCGCGATCGACGGTCCTTCGGGAGCGGGGAAATCGACGGCGGCCCGCGCCCTGGCCGCCCGCCTGGGGGTCCCATACATCGACACCGGCGCCATGTACCGCGCGGTCGGGCTGGCCGCGCGCGAGCAAGGGGTCCGGCTTCCGATCTCCGAGCCGGAGGCGGCGGCGGACGTCGCCCGGTCGGTGACGGTGGAGCTCATCCCGGACCCCGGAGGCGACCGCGTCCTTCTGGACGGACGGGACGTCACGGAGCTGATCCGGGAGCCCGAGATCTCGCTCTACGCCTCCGCGGTCTCGGCGATTCCGGCGGTGCGGCGCCGCCTCGTTTCCGAGCAGCAGAGGCTCGGAAGGGCGCGCGGCGGCGTCCTCGAAGGGCGGGACATCGGCACGCGGGTCTTTCCGGAGACGCCGCACAAGTTCTTCCTGACGGCCCCCCCGGCGGTCCGCGCATCCCGGCGGACCTCGGAGCTCGCCCTGCGGGGAACGCCCCAGCCCTACCCGGCGGTTCTGGCCGAGATGGAGAAGCGGGATTTCGACGACAGCAGCCGGGAGGACTCGCCCCTGACCCTGGACGGCCGCTACGTCCTCATCGATACGCAAGCCCTGACGCCCGAAGGCGTTGTGGCCGAAATGGAGCGCCGGGTACTCCGCGCGGGTGGTTGACGGGGCTTGCGCCCCCAAAGTAGACTATATTTTTGCAAGTCAAATACTTATGAGAGGGGACTCTCCTTCGCATGAAGGCTGAAAACGACAAAGGGGGACGGGAAACCGAGTCGATGCAAACGGATCAAGAAATGACTCCCCAGGAATACGAGCACCTCCTGGCTCAGTACGAAAACTCGTTCAAGAATCTCCAGGAAGGGCAGATCATCCGGGGCCGGGTTCTCACGGTGACCCCCTCTGAAGTGATCGTCGACATCGGCTACAAGTCGGAAGGCATG
>JBBRDK010000038.1:0-32769 GCA_038203955.1 Thermoanaerobaculia bacterium
GTCCGCTGGCTCGGGTATGCGGCGCTCGCGGCCGTCGTCGCGCAGGGGGTCCTCGGCGGTTTGACCGTCCTGTTCCTGCTGCCGACGGCCATCTCCGTCGCGCACGCCTGCCTCGCCCAGACGTTCTTCTGCCTCGTCGTGACTCTCGCCGTGGTCACCTCCCCCCGCTGGCGGGATGGCCGCGTCGCGGCGCGCTCGGGCGTCAGCCGGATCGGCGCCGTGACCGTCGCCGCGATTTTTCTGCAGCTCCTGATCGGCGCCGTCATGCGTCATGACAAGGCGGGCCTCGCGATTCCCGACTTTCCCCTCGCGCTCGGGCGGATCATCCCGCCAATCCACTCCTTCGCGGTTGCCATCCACTATGCGCACCGCGTCTGGGCGCTCGCGGTGGCGGGGCTGGTCATCGCCTGCCTGGTCTCTGCCGTACGGTCCGGCCGTCCGGGCCTCATCGGAACCGGCATCGGTCTCGCCCTGCTCGTGGCCGTGCAGATCGCGCTCGGCGCCGCGACCATTCTCACGGGGAAGGCGGTCTCCGTGGCCACGGCCCACGTGGCGACCGGCGCCCTCCTCCTCGCGACGGCGCTCGGTTTAACCCTCGGGTCCCGGAGGGTTCCTCTGCCTCGCGCCGGAACCCGGACCGGAGCCGAGCTCCCCGCGGGGGCCCGTGGAGCAATGGCGTGGAAGTAGTTCCGGGCGCCACGCTCGCGGCGGCGCCGGCACGGGCGAACGACTACCTGGAGCTCGCCAAGCCCCGCATCACGTTTCTCGTCGTGATCACCGCGGCCGTCGGATATGCCGTCGGACCCGGACACTTCGATCCGGCGGTTTTCTTAGCCCTCGTCATCGGAACGGCGTTCGTCTCGGGCGGCGCGTCGGCGCTCAACCAGTATCGGGAGCGCGACACGGACGCCTTGATGGACCGCACGCGGAATCGTCCCGTCCCGGCCGGACGCATCGCGGCGGCGGATGCGCGAGCCTTCGGTCTCGTTCTGTGCGGCGGCGGCCTGGCGTTGCTGTTCTCCGCGGCGCCGCTTGCCGCCGGGCTCGGCCTCGCGGCACTCGGCAGCTACGTGCTCGTCTACACGCCGATGAAGCGCCTGTCTTCGCTGTGCACGGTCGTGGGCGCGATCCCGGGGGCACTGCCGCCGATGATGGGATGGGCCGCGAGCCGGGGGACCCTCGACGCCGGAGCGTGGGCCCTGTTTGCGATCCTCTTTTTCTGGCAGCTCCCGCACTTTCTGGCGATCGGGTGGATGTTCCGGGACGACTATGCCCGCGGTGGATTTCCCATGCTGACCGTCACCGACCGTGACGGTTCCTCCACGGGGCGGCAGATGGTGCTGTATTCGGCGGCCCTTCTTCCCGTGACCCTCTTCGCGGGAGCCCTGGTCTCAGCGGGACGCTTTTACCTGTGGGGAGCCGTCGTCCTCGGGCTCGTCTTCCTCGCCGGTTCGGCCAGGTTTGCCTGGGCGCGCACGCTGTCTTCCGCGCGGTGGTTGTTCCTCATTTCGATCCTGTACCTCCCGATTCTTCTCGGCCTGATGGTCCTCGACCGGTGAGCGCGATGTCCGTGCCCCTTCGCAAGAACCTGACTCTCCTCTTTCTGATCCTGTTCGCGGGAGCCTTGTTTATAGGGTCGGTCCTCTTCATCCTGTCGCGGGCGCCGCGCCCCTGAAAGGGAAGGAAACGTGATGCACGAACAGATCGAAGGTCAGCCGGTGCCCGCCGACGCCCACAAGGGGCCCAAATACATGACGATTTTCTGGTGGCTCGCCGGCTTCACCGTCTTCGAGGTCGCCTATTCGACGATCCTGACGCCTCCGAAGGCGCTCCTGATCAGCGGGCTGGTCATTCTCGCGGGCATCAAGGCCGTTCTCGTCGCGCTTTACTTCATGCACCTGCGCTTCGAGCGCAAGACGCTCGGAATCATCTTCGCTTCGACTCTGATCCTGGGAGCCATCCTCGTGTCCGTCGGAATGGCGGAGCATTTCCTGCCGAAGCCCTGAGGATCGGGAAACGGGAGCGGGGCGACCAACGGGAGCGAGACGGCCGCGGTACTCCGCGGTCAACCAGATCGGGAATCGAGCCGAAAAAAAGGAGTCCGATGGAACATGCCGTAGCGCTCTCCGCCGCAGGGGGCCCGAGCCACGTGACCGGGCACGGGGGCGGCCACCTCGAAGAGGAATACACGACGACCGGAATCCGGCACGACAAGATGGGCATGTGGGTTTTCCTCTGCTCCGAGGTGATGTTCTTCACGGGGCTGATCGGGTCCTACATCGTCCTTCGGTTCGCGACGCCGCTGTGGCCGGTTCCCGGCACGGTGCTGAACATCCCCCTGACCGCTTTCAACACGTTCGTCCTGATTTGCTCGTCGGTGACGATGGTGCAGGCGCTTGCCGCCGTGCAGCGCGCCGACTATCGGAAGATGAAGCTCTTTCTCTGTCTGACGGTCCTCTTCGGCGCGTTCTTTCTGTGCATCCAGGGTGTCGAGTACTGGAAGCTGCTGCACGAAGGATTCAATCCGCACGTCAGTCTCTTCGGCTCCATCTTCTTCACGACGACGGGCTTCCACGGGTTCCACGTGCTCTGCGGCGTCATCTGCATGGCGTTCGTGACGGGGAAGGCCCTGCTCGGAAAGTACACGCAGGCCTACCACCAGGGGATCGAGACCGTCGGCCTGTACTGGCACTTCGTCGACCTCGTCTGGATCGTCCTCTTTACGATCATCTATCTTTTTTGAAAGACGCGGAGCCGCAGTCCGGGCGACTCCTGTCCGACGAGCGGGGCTCGCGTCCTTGAGCTTCGGCCTGATCGACGTTCCCGCCTGGAACGCGGCGTTGAATGCGGCGAGCGCGCTCTTCCTGCTTCTCGGGTATGTCGCCGTCCGGGGCGGCCGTATCGAAACGCACCGGCGGTGGATGCTGGCCGCGGCCGTCACCTCGACCGTGTTCCTGGCGTCCTACCTCGCGTACCACGCCCGCGTGGGGTCGGTTCGGTTCACCGGGCAGGGTGCCGTCCGGACCGTCTATTTCACCATCCTGCTCACGCACACCGTCCTGGCGGTCGTCATCGTGCCCCTGGTTCTGCGCACCCTGTACCTCGGCCTCCGCCGGCGGGACGACCGGCACCGCCGGATCGCGCGGTGGACCCTTCCTCTCTGGACCTACGTGTCGGTGACCGGCGTGGTGGTGTACTGGATGCTTTATCGCCTTTACCCGCCGGGAGCGATCCGATAGGATTTTCCGCGTGAAGCCGCTGACCCGATTCGGCGTGGTGCTGGCCGCCGTCGTGCTCCTGCTGTGCCTCGTTCCCGTGGCCGCCGGAGCGTGTCCCCTCTGCCGGGACGCGAAGGCGGACACGGACTACGCCGGCGGAACGGCGTCTCTTCCGAACGGCTTCTATTACTCGATCCTCTTCATGGTCTGCGCGCCGTTTGCGGTCGTCGGCGGCCTCGTGACGCGGATCGTGCTCGCGCGCCGCCGCTTGAAGCTCGACGCGCCGGCCGTTCCCGCCGGAGAGGCGTCCGACGCCGCCTTCCTGCCCGGCCCCGCGGAGTCGCGGCCCTGACCTCGCGGCGCGCGGCGCTTCTCTTTGACGCCGTCGCGCCGCTCGCCGTGCCGGCGGCAGGCCATCCTCTGCATTCGGTCTCCCTTCCGGCCGCGGCCGGCGACGCCGAGCCGGGCGGCTGGCTCGCTCCGATCGCCCGGGACGTGGTCTCGGAATTTTCGGGCAAGGGCCTGACCGCGGAAGGACTCTCGATCTCCGTCCTCGACCTTCGCAACCCGGGTTCCGGGCTCTCCGCGTCGGTGCGTGGAGACGTCTCCTATTACCCGGCTTCGGTCGTCAAGACGTTCTACCTGGCGTATTACGCGGCGCGCAGGGAATCGGGGGCCCTGTCGGACACTCCTGAGCTCGTGCGGGCGGTCCGCGACATGGTCCGCGTGTCCTCCAACGACGCGACCGGGTTCGTCGTCGACTCGATCACGGGCACGACGTCCGGTCCCGAGATCACGGGGCCCGAGTGGGAGAGCTGGAAGGAGAAGCGCAACGCGGTCAACCGGTTCTTCGAGAAGCGCGGGTACCGGGACCTGAACGCGAATCAGAAGACGTTCTGCGAGGACGCCTACGGACGCGAACAGGCCTTCCGCGACGGAGGCCGCAACCGGAACCGGATGACGCCGGACCTCGTGGCGCGCCTCTTCGCGGAGATCGCACGCGGCGAGATCGCGGGTCCGGCCGGCACGGCCGAGATGCTGGGGCTTCTGTCGCGGGACGTCACTTCGGAGAAACCGCTCGACGACGGAGAGCTCGAGGACGCGCGCCTCGCCGGCCACGGCCTGCCGCCGGGAGCACGCATGTGGGCCAAGTCCGGAGACGCGTACGACGTCCACCACCTGGTCGCGCGCATCGTGCTTCCGGATAGCGCCGACTTCGTCGTGGCGGTCTTCACGAAGGGCGTGAAGACGGTTCCGGACGTGATCCCCCGGGTGTACGCGAAGGTCGCGGCGCGCTTCTCCGCCTCCGCTCCGGCCCGCAAGCCGTGAGCGCGCGCCCGGATCCGGGCCCATGAGAACGCCGCGCCGGCCATGACTTCCGCGCCGGCGCTGTCGCGGCTGCTCGGCGCCGCGCTCCGGGCGTATCGCCGCACGCTCTCGATCGAATTCCTGCGGCGGGACCGGTATCTGTCGCTCCAGGAGCGCGCCGTCCCGATCCTGTTCGCTCTCTGGCACGGGCGCATGTTCCTGTCGATCCAGGCCCACCGCAACGAGGACATCGTCACGATGGCCTCTCGGTCGAAGGACGGCGAGATCATCGCGCTCTGGCTCGAGCGAAACGGATACCGGGTGGCTCGCGGGTCGTCGTCGAAGGCGGGCGGGACCGCGCTGCGGGAGATGGTCCGCGAGGTTCGTCGGGGACGCCACGCCGCGCTGACGGTGGACGGTCCCCGCGGGCCGGCGCGGGTGGTGCAGCCCGGAGTCGTCGCGCTCGCGCGGCTGACGGGCGCCTGGGTTCTTCCCATCTCTTTTTCCAGCTCGCGTCCCAGGTTTCTCGATTCCTGGGACCGCTACCTGCTGCCCCTGCCGCTGTCCCGCAACGTCGTCGCCTACGGAGATCCTTTTCCGATCCCCCGCGAGCTCTCCGACGAGGCGGCGGCCGCCCGCATCGCGACGGCTCTGGACGCGGTCACGGCCGAAGCCGACGCCGCGGCGGGGCGCCGCAAGCGAGCCCTGTCCTCGGCATCCCCTCTCGGGTAAGTGCTGCCCCTCACCCCGACCCTCTCCCCCGGCGCGCGGGGACGCCGTAAGCGAGCCATGTCTTCGGCATCTCCTTTCGGGTAAGTGCCGCCCCTCACCCCGACCCTCTCCCCCGGCGCGCGGGGAGAGGGGGGAAGCCTCGGATGCCACCCCACTTTCGAAGTCAGTCCAGCGTTCGAACCGTCGTGAAGTGGCGGTCGAGGGCAAACCAGAACATCGGAAGCACGGGGCGCTCGTTCCCGTCGGAGGCGCACGCGCGGGGGGCCGCGAGCTCCGGCTCCCATTCGATGGTCAGGCGCTCCCCGCCGATTTCCGTCTCGATGCGCTCCCGCCGCTCGATCTGACGGGGCGTGAACGCGAGGGCTTCGTCGCCGGACGCCACGGCCAGCATTTCCTCCTTCGGCTTGTGGCGACGGTCGGACGTCTTCTCTCCGGAGACGCCCTGCATCGGCGAGATGCGGTAGATCTTCATCAGGATCGGGGCCGTGGTCTTTTCTCCGAGGTCGAGGTAGAGCGAATCCGGATGCGCTTCCCTCCATCGGTCGCCCCGCGTCACGACGGCCGCGATCCCCGAGAGCCGCTCGCCTCCGAGGGGTCCCGCCAGAGCGACGCCGGTTGCCGCGGACCAGTACGTCCCCGTCTCCCTATCCCGGAAAACGAGGGTGTCGCGCCATAGAGCGCCGGTGCTTTCGAAGAGGAGCGTTCGGCCGCGGAGCCGGCGGTTCCACACGGCCGCGACGCCGGTGAGAGCACAGCGCACGACGACGTAGGAGGCGTCTCCCATCTCGTCGTTGACGATCTCGAAGCGGTCGAGAAGCCCCAGCGGATACGCGCGCGCTCCGCCCGGGAGGACGAGCCCGAGGATCCGGTCGTTCCCATCCGGAGACCGCGTGTGATGCGCGAGCGGCACCATCGTCGCGCGATCGACACTCCGGAAATCGGCGGCCGGTGCCATCTGAACGAGCGGATCTCCCGCCACGACCGCCACTCTTGGACTGTCCCGGTAACGGTGCGCGAAGCATCCGGACGCGAGAGCGAGCGCCGCCAGCCCCGGCAGCAGCGACGGGAGAATCTTTCCCCGGCTGTTTTCACTTCCTCTGTTCACCGTCTTCACGGTACACGAACCCGGCCATCGCAGACCGGTCGCCGGTTCGAGATGACGTGCGGACCCCTCGCCGGCGAATCCGCCGGGACACCTGTGCGCAACGGGTCCCCTCACCCCAACCTTTCCCCGAGCGAGGGGAGAGGGGAGGAGGCGCAGCAGCGCCCACGACGTTTTAGACGACTGCGTGCTCGGCGGCGACGACAGAGGCGGCGGCTCTCTCGCGAACGACGCGCCGGTACGTCGAGTCCCGTTCGAAGGGCTCGCGGCCCGACTCGCGGATCATCCGCTCGAAATCGGCGCGCGTCATTCCCGAGGCCGTGGTCGCCCCGGCCGCGTGGGTGATCGTCTCGTCCACGACGGTTCCCACCAGGTCGTCGGCGCCGAAGAAGAGGGCGATCTGCGCGAGCTTCGTTCCGATCTGGATCCAGTACGCCTTCACGTGCGGGACGTTGTCGAGGAGCAGTCGCGAGGCCGCGATCACCCGCAGGTCGAGCTGGCCGGACGTCTCGGGCAGGTGCGCCAGCGGCGTGTTCTCGGGATGGAAGGCAAGCGGGATCAAACCCGTAAATCCTCCCGTCTCGTCCTGGAGCGTCCGCAGACGAAGCAGGTGATCCACGCGGTCTTCCGCGGTCTCGACGCTTCCGTACAGCATCGTCGCGTTCGTGCGCACGCCCTGGAGGTGGCACTCACGGGCGATCGACAGCCATTCCTCGCCGGTGATCTTGTTCGTGCAGATGACGTCGCGCACGCGCTTCTCGAAGATCTCAGCGCCGCCGCCGGGGCAGGAGTCCATCCCCGCGGCCTTCAGGTCCCGGATGGTTTCCGGAATGGATTTCTTCCCGATCCGCGCGATCCAGTCGAGCTCGACCATGGTCCACGCCTTCAAGTGGACGGCGGGGTAGCGCTCCTTCAAAGCCCGCATCAGGCCCGTGTAGTACTCGAACGGCCACGTCGGGTGGAGTCCTCCGACGATGTGAAACTCCGTCACGGCCTCGGAGTACCCCTTGCCGGCCTCCTCGACGACCTCGGCGATCCCCATCTCGTAGCCGCCGGGCTCGTTGACCTTTTTCGCCCAGGCGCAGAGCGCGCAGTCGACCCAGCAGAGGTTCGTGGGATTCAGGTACCGGTTGACGTTGTAGTAGGCCACGTTTCCGTGACGCTTCTCCCGGACGTGGTTGGCCAGGCGCCCGAGCCCGAGAAAATCCCGTGTCGAGAAGAGCGCGACCCCGTCGTCGAAGGAGAGCCGCTCGCTCCCGAAAACCTTGCGCGCGATCGGAGCGAGGTCGGACCCGCCGAAGGACTCCAGGCCGCTCACGGGATGGCGGGCTTGGTGACGGGCTGGAACGGGGTCTCCGACTGCGGGGAGATCTCGTCCACGAAGGGCGCGACGTACCGGTAGCACTCCCAGCAGTACTTTTCCTGGGGATGGAACGTCCAGTCGACGACCCGGCCGACCGCGGGGAAGTCGACGATCTCCTTCCCGCAGCGATGACACATGTCTTTCTCGCCCCTGACGAGCCGCCAGACCGGACCCATGCGAAGAGGTTATCAGTTCTCCGTTGTCAGTTATGAGTTGGGCGCTGGGCGCTGGGCGCTGGGCCCTGGGCGGCGCGTCTACGTCAGGGGCGAGGGTTTGGGCGGCGTCGTCAGCACTGCCCGCGCGGCGAGGAGGGCGATGCAGGCCGCCGCGGCCAGGGCGGCGCCGATCAGGAAAGCGGTGCGCGGCCCGAAGAGCTTCCACCAGAGCCCGAACAGAATCGAGGACGGGAGCGCGGCCGCGCCGATCCCGCCGTGGAAGATTCCGTAGGCGCGGCCCCGGAGCTTCTCGCCCACGAGATCGGCGACCAGGGCGCGTTCGGCTCCCTCCGTCAACGCGAAGAAGAGCGCGTAGAGGGCGAAGAGGGCCCAGAGCGTTCGCGGCCCGGCCACCCACGCGAACCCGGCATAGGAAATCGCGTACACGGCCCACCCGATCGCGACGCAGGGAACCCTCCCGATGCGATCGGCCAGGATCCCTCCCGGCACCCCCGCGGCGGCCTTCACGGCATGGAAGAACGCCCAGAGAAGCGGAATCTGCCAGAGCTCCACGCCCGAGTCGCGGGCCCGAAGCAGAAGGAAGGCATCGGTCGAATTGGCCAGAGTAAACAGGATGAAGATCGCCGTCGCGACGCGGAAACCGCGCGGAAGCCGCTCGGAACGCGCGCCTTCCACCGGCGCGGGCATCGCGGCGGCCTTCACGGGCGCCTCGCGCACTTTCCAGACGAGGAGGGCGATCCCGATGGCTCCCGGCACGAGCGCGAGAAGAAACACGGTGCGCTCATCCGGGGCGATCGTCTTCAAGAGAAGGGCAGCGGTGAGCGGTCCGACGACGGCGCCCGCGTTGTCCATCGCGCGCTGGAGCCCGAACGCGCGCCCCCGGCGCTCCGCGGGAACGAGGTCGGCGAGCAGGGCGTCGCGCGGAGCCGTCCGGATCCCTTTCCCGACGCGGTCGGCGAAGCGGATCGCGAAAACCTGAGCCCAGCTGGTCGCCAGGCCGACTAAGGGACGCACGAGCCCGGCGAGCGTGTATCCGGCCACGACCAGCGGCTTCCGGCGGCCGGACCGATCCGTCCACCAGCCGGACGCCATTTTCGTGACGGAGGCCGTCGCCTCCGCGGAGCCTTCGATCAGGCCGAGCGTCGCGGGACCGGCGCCCAGCGTCCGGGTCAGGAAATCGGGCAGGAGCGGGTAGATCATGTCCGACGCGAAATCCGTGAGAAGCGAGACCCAGCCCAGGGCGATGACCGCCTGAGGCAACCTATCTGTACGTCTTGTGCCTGATAAATCTGTACCCACTTCGGCCAATTACCTTCTTTTATTCGGAAACGTGCCGGCGAATCTCACATCATAATCGCCTTCGTGCACCACCACGCGTCCGATGCGTTCATCCTCGGAACCTACCCGCTGCGGGAACGCGACCGCATCGTGGTCTTTCTGACGCGGGATGCCGGCAAGAAGCGCGGGGTCGCCCACGGTTCGAGGGGCCCGAAGAGCGCGTTTTCCGGCGCCCTCGAGCCGATGACGGAGGCGCGGGTCCTCTATTTCGAGAAGGAGGGCCGCGAGCTCGTGTCGTTGAACTCCGCCGACGTCATCCGGTCTTCGTTCCCGATCGCGAAAGACCTCGACCGGGGGCTCCTCCTCTCCGCGTTTGCCGAGTCGCTTCAGACCTTCGTGTCGGACTCCGAGCCGGCCGAGCCGTTCTACCGGCTCGCGCGCCACGCTCTCGACGGGCTCTTCGCCGGGGCGCCCGCCGACCTCGCCGCGGCGTACTTCGACGTCTGGATCCTGAAGCTTTCGGGCCTCTTCCCGAGCCCCGCCGAGTGCGCGGTCTGCGGCGCTCCCCTCGATTCCACGGGCCCTCTCCTTTTCGACGAGAGCCGTCCCGGATTCGTCCACCCGGAGTGCCGGACGGGTGAGGCCCAGCGGGTCAGCGTGACCGCCCGGGAGACGCTCCGCCGCATTCTGAGCTCTCCGCTCGATCCTGCGGCCCGTCCGCCCGGTCTTCTCGAGGTCTCCACCGTCGCGCGACGCGCCCGCCGCCACTTTCTCGGGCACGAACTGAAATCCCAGCGTGTGCTCGCGGAGCTGAGAGGCGAGTAGTCCGTTGTCAGTAATCCGTTCTCGGTTGTCAGTGATCTGCGCCTCCCGCCTGCCGCCTACCGCCTCCCGTCTTCTCCCTGTAAACTCGCCCCGATGCTCACGTTACAGAGGTTGATCGCCGACCTGACCGCGTTCTGGGAGGGCGAGGGGTGCCTCATCGAGCAGCCGTACGACCTCCCCATGGGAGCGGGAACCATGCATCCGGCGACGTTCCTGAAGGTCCTGGGGCCCGACCCGTGGCGTTGTGCCTACGTGCAACCGTCCCGGCGGCCTGCGGACGGCCGGTACGGCGAAAACCCCTTTCGCCTGGGCAAGCACCTCCAGCTCCAGGTCGTGATGAAGCCCTCTCCGGACGACGTCCAGGAGATCTACCTCCGCAGCCTCGAGCGTCTCGGCGTGACGCTCTCCGATCACGACATCCGATTCGAGGAGGACAACTGGGAATCGCCGACGCTCGGCGCGTGGGGAGTCGGATGGCAGGTCCTCATGGACGGAATGGAGATCACTCAGTTCACCTACTTCCAGCAGGCCGGAGGAATCGACCTCTCTCCGATCACAGCGGAAATCACCTACGGTCTCGAGCGGATCGCGATGTTCTTGAACAAGCTCGACTCGGTCTTCGACGTGCAGTGGAGCGCCGACACCACCTACGGTCAGGTGCGCCGGGAAGACGAGGTCGAGCTCTCGAAATACGGCTTCGAAGTCGCCGACGCCGAGCTCGCCTCGCTGCTCTTCGACCGCTATGAGGGTGAGGCGCGGCGCTGCCTCGCCGCCGGCCTGGTCCTCCCCGCGTATGAGGCGACGCTCGCGTGCTCCCACGAGTTCAACCTCCTCGATGCGCGGGGCGCCGTCTCCGCGACGGACAGGGTGGGCCTGATCCGCCGGGTCCGGGACCTGGCGTGCGCGTGCGCCCGCGCGTACGTCGCTCGTCGGGAAGGGCGCTCGACGCCCGTGGCGGAGCCCGAGCCGGCAGCGGCGCGGTGAACGACCGTCCTCACAATCCAGCGGCGGCTTCGAATACGGCGGAGAAGGGCGCGCCCTCGCCCCGGGCGGTCGAGGAGAAGGGCCCGCCCTCGAACCGGGCGCGCCATGATTTCCTGCTGGAGATCCGCACCGAGGAGATCCCCGCCGCCGCGCTCGGCGCCGCCCGGCTCGAGCTTCAACGCCGTACCTCCGAAGCCCTCGCGGAGGAGGGGCTCGCGGCGGAAGAGGAACGATCCTTCGCCACGCCCCGGCGTCTGATTCTGTGGCTGCGCGGCCTTCCCGATCGCCAGGAGGACCGGGCGTCCGAGGTGCTCGGTCCTCCCGCGTCGGCCGCCTTCGGCCCCGACGGGAAGCCGACGCGGGCCGCCGACGGCTTCGCGCGCGCTCAGAAGGTGGACGTGTCGTCGCTCGTCGTCGTCGAATCGCCTCGCGGGCCGACCGTCGCCGCCCGGAGGACGATTGGCGGGCGCCCCTCCTGCGAGGTTCTCTCCGAAGTCTTGCCGCGGGTCGTCTCCGCCCTGTCGTTTCCCAAGACGATGCGGTGGGCGCGCGGAGAGAGTGTCTTCGTCCGGCCGGTACGGGGCGTGCTCGCGCTCTACGCCGGAGCGGTGGTTCCACTGGAGATCTTCGGCGTGGCCTCGGGAAACACGACGCGAGGCCACCGGATCCTCTCGGACGGCGTGATCGCCGTGTCCGGCGCCGAGGACTATTTCGAGAAACTGCGGGCAGCGCGCGTCGAACCCGACGGGGAGGCGCGCCGCATCACCATCCTGGAGTCGGCCCGCGAGATGGCGCGCGGTGTCGGCGGAACGATCGAGCCGGACGCCGATCTGGTCGCGACGCTCGCCGACCTCGTCGAGTGCCCCGGCACGGTGCGGGGTTCGTTCGCGCCGGAATTTCTGGAGATCCCCGAGGAGATCACGACGACGGCGATGCGCACCCACCAGAAGTACCTGCCCGTGCGCGGTCCCGCCGGTCTCCTGCCTCACTTCGTCGCGGTGATGGACAACGCGTCCGACCCGCGCGGGCTGATCGCGAAGGGAAACGAGTGGGTCTTGAACGCGAGGCTCGCGGACGCGCGCTTCTTCTACGAAGCCGACGTGCGGCAGTCGCTCGAATCCCGTCTCCCCGACCTCTCGCGGCTGACCTTCCAGGACCGTCTGGGCGACTACCGGCAGAAGACCGGAAGGCTGCAGGAGCTCGCCGAGACGATCGCCCACGTCGTCGCGCGCCCGGACCTCGTGGACTCCGTCCTGACGGCCGCGCGCCTGTCGAAAGTCGACCTCACGACCCTGATGGTCAAGGAATTCACCGACCTCCAGGGAGTCGTCGGCGGGATCTACGCGCGGCGCGAAGGCCAGCCGGACTCCGTCTGGAAGGCCATCTACGATCAGTATCGACCCTCGTCGGCGGCGGACGACCCGCCCCGCGAAGCCGCCGGCGCGATTCTCTCAATGGCCGATCGCTTCGACACGCTCGCGGGACTCTTTACGATCGGCCTCGTTCCGACGGGCTCCCGCGACCCGTACGGGCTCCGGCGGGCGGCGTTTGGCATCGTGTCGATCGCGACGGCGCGCCGGTGGCGGCTCGACTGGCGGCCGGTGGCGCGAAAGGCGCTCTCTCTCCACGCCGGCGTGCCCGCCGACCCCGAGTCCGTTCTGACATCGCTCGGCGCTTTTTTCGCGGAGCGGCTGAGAAATCTGCTCGAACGTCGCGGGCACACCTACGACGAGATCTCCGCGGTCCTGAATACCGAAGTGTGGGACTTCGCGGACGTCGCCGATCGCGCCCAGGCGCTCGCGCAGGCGCGCCGCGAGATGGATTTCCGCTCGCTCGTGCTGGCGTTCAAGCGCATCCGAAACATCGTCGGGACGGAAGACCCGGGTCCGGCGAGCAGCGACCTCTACCGGGAACCGGCCGAACGCGGGCTGGCGGCCGATTTTTTGCAAGCGCGCCAGTCGATCGAAGAACTGGCAGGATCCCGCCGATACCGCGAAGCCATGGGGATGATCGCTTCGATCGCCCCGTCGCTCGACCGTTTTTTCGTGGAGGTTCTCGTGAACACCCCGGAAGAAGATCTGCGCCGGAACCGTCTGTCGCTGCTCGCGTCGATTCAGAAGGAGTTTTCGAAGCTCGCGGACTTTTCAGAGATCGTCGTAGAAAAGTGAGGGACGTCCGATGAAGCGAGTGTTTTTCTTCGGCGAGGGCAAGGCGGAGGGGGCCGGGCTCGGCAAGGAGACGCTCGGCGGAAAGGGATCCGGGCTCGCGGAGATGACAGCGCTCGGGATCCCCGTCCCTCCGGGATTCACGATCGAGACGGGCGTCTGCGTCGACTTTTCGAACGGGGCGAGCCTCGACGGCGTGCACGCCGAAGTCGAGACCGCGCTCGGTCGCCTCGAGCACGTCACGGGGAAACGGTTTGGCGATCCGGAAGACCCGCTTCTCGTTTCCGTGCGGTCCGGAGCGCGCTCCTCGATGCCGGGCATGATGGACACGATCCTGAACCTCGGGCTCACCACCCGGGCGCTGAAGGGCCTCGCGGGAATCTCCGGCCAGCGGTTCGCGCTCGATTGCCGCCGCCGGTTCCTGGAGATGTACGGAGACGTCGTCCTGCGGGTTCCGCGTCACGAATTCGACAAGACCCTGGCCGAAAAGAAGCGCGAGCGAAGCGTCACGGCGGACGTGGACCTTTCGGCCGATGACCTGACCGACGTCGTGGGACGGCACGAGAAGCTCATCAGCGAGAAGACGGGGAAGGCGTTCCCCGAAGATCCGCGCGAACAATTGTGGGGCGCGATCGCGGCCGTGTTCCGGTCCTGGGACAACGAGCGCGCGAAGACGTATCGGAAGCTGCATCACATCCCCGACGACTGGGGGACCGCGGTCAACGTGCAGTCGATGGTGTTCGGCAACCGGGGCGAGACATCGGCCACGGGCGTCGCCTTCACCCGGGATCCCTCGACGGGCGAGCGCCGCTTCTACGGCGAGTTTCTCCCGAACGCGCAGGGGGAGGACGTCGTGGCGGGAATCCGGACCCCCCGGCCGCTTTCTAGCGACGGGTCCGGGATCTCTCTCGAGGAAACGATGCCCGAGGCGTACGCCGAGCTCCTGCGGCTGCGCGACGTGCTCGAGAAGCGCTATCGCGACATGCAGGACCTGGAGTTCACGATCGAAGACCGCCATCTGTACCTGCTGCAGACCCGCAATGGAAAGCGCACCGGCTTCGCCGCGGTGCGAATCGCGACGGAGATGGTGGACGAAGGGCTGATCTCGGAGGACGAGGCGATTGCCCGCGTGGAGTCCGAGCAGCTCGTGCAGCTCCTGGCCCCGGTCTTCACAGGCAAGGAGAAGGAAGCCGCGGTGAAGTCCGGCCGGTATCTCGGGAAAGGCCTGCCCGCCGGGCCCGGCGCCGCGTGCGGCCAGATCGCGTTCACGGCCGACCGGGCGGTCGCGATGGCCGAAGCCGGTGATCCCGTCGTCCTCGTCCGCGAGGAAACATCTCCCGAGGACATCGCCGGAATGCACGCGTCCGTCGGGATCCTGACGACACGCGGCGGCATGACCTCGCACGCCGCGGTCGTCGCGCGCGGGATGGGAAAGACGTGTGTCGTCGGGGCCGGCGAGCTCTCCGTCGACGCCGCGCACGGGCACATCCGCGCGCGCGGGCTCTCGGCGGGAGAAGGGGAGTGGATCTCCGTCGACGGGACGACCGGCGAGGTGCTGCTCGGGAAGATCTCGACGCAACCCTCCGAAGTGCTGCAGGTCGTTCTCGAGGGATCGATTCCGATGGAAGAGTCTCCCGTCGCGATGGCGTTCACGCGGCTGCTCGCCTGGGCCGACTCCCGCCGCCGGCTCGGGGTCAGAGCGAACGCCGACACCCCGGCGGACGCGCGCGTGGCGCGTCTCTTTGGCGCGGAGGGCATCGGACTGTGCCGGACCGAGCACATGTTCTTCGAAGAGAAGCGGATCCTCGCGGTGCGGGAGATGATCCTCGCGGAGACTCCCGAGGGCCGGCGCGAAGCGCTCGCGAAGATCCTGCCGATGCAGCGCGAAGACTTTCTCGGCATCTTCCGCGAGATGGGCGGACGCCCGGTGACGATCCGTCTGCTCGATCCGCCCCTTCACGAGTTCCTGCCCAAGGAGGAAGACGCCGTCCGGAAGACCGCCGAGGACCTGGGCGTTTCGCCGGACGCGGTGCGTGAACGCGTCCATGCGCTCGCGGAGGTCAATCCCATGCTCGGGCATCGCGGCTGCCGGCTCGGGATCACGCATCCGGAAATCTACGAGACGCAGGTCTGTGCGATCTTCGAGGCCGCCGCCCAGGCCCTCGCGGAGGGCGTCCATCCGAATCCCGAGATCATGATTCCTCTCGTCGGCGCGCGAGGAGAGTTCGACCGGCTGAAGAAGCTGGTGGACGAGACGGCCCGCCGGATCGCCGGCAACCGCGTGAACTATCGCGTCGGAACGATGATCGAGGTCCCGCGCGCCGCTCTGCGGGCGGGACGGATCGCCTTGAACTGCGACTTCTTCTCCTTCGGCACGAACGACCTCACCCAGCTCACGTACGGCTACTCACGCGACGATGCCGCATCGTTTCTGCCGATCTACATCGCAGAAGGGATTCTTCCCGAGGATCCCTTCGTGAGCCTCGATCAGTACGGCGTCGGAGAGCTCGTTTCGCTCGCCACGCGGCGCGGACGCGAGGCCAAGCCGGGGTTGAAGATCGGCATCTGCGGCGAGCACGGCGGAGACCCGAGGTCGATCGAGTTTTTCCACACGGTGGGACTCGACTACGTCTCGTGCTCGCCGTTCCGCGTGCCGGTCGCCCGTCTGGCCGCCGCCCGGTCCGCGCTCGCCGGGGGGACGGCGGCCTCGGCGACCGCGTAGGAGCTCTCAGCTGTCAGCTGTAGCTCACTCAAAACTCGCTGGACCCGGTGCTCTGATTTTTTCGGTATCGTGACCGAAATGATCCTTTCAGTCGCCTTCATACTGGCCGCCGCCATGCCGCCGGCATCCCCGCCCGCCGATCTGATTCTGGTCCACGCGAAGATCTGGACCGGGGATCGAGCCCGGCCTCAGGCCTCGGCGCTGGCGGCGCGCGCGGGACGAATCATTGCGGTGGGGACCGATGCGGAGGTCGAGAAGCTCCGGGCACCTGCGACCGTCGTGGTCGAAGGCGGGGGCCGGCGAGTCGTCCCCGGCTTCATCGATGCGCACACCCACATGTCGATGGGCGGCTTCAACCTCCTGGCCCTCGACCTTCGGAAGACGAAGGACCCTCAGGATTTCACGCGCCTCTTGGGCGAGTTCGCGAAGACGCGGCCCGCCGGCGTCTGGCTCACCGACGGCGCCTGGGACCACGAGCAGTGGACGCCCGCGCGCCTTCCCACCCGCGAAATGCTGGATCCGGCGACGGGCGACCATCCTACGTGCCTCTCCCGGCAGGACGGCCACATGTCCGTCTGCAACAGCCTCGCCCTGAAGCTCGCGAGGATCACGCGCGACACGCCGGACCCTCCCGGCGGGGTCATCGTCCGCGACGCGCGCGGAGAGCCGACCGGGGTCTTGAAGGACGCGGCGATGGACGCCGTCGGCGCGGTGCGGCCTTCGCGCACTCCGGCGGAGCTGCTGGAAGCGCTTCGGACGGCCATGCATCACGCGGCGTCGGTCGGCGTCACCTCGGTCCAGGACCTTCCGGGCGAGAGCGGGGATCTCGACGCCTGGGAGACGCTGCGGCGCTCGGGAGAGCTCACCGTGCGGGTCCACTATCGGCTCCCGCTGTCCGGCTGGGAGAAGGCGCGCGACCGCCGCGCCGCGATGCAGAACGACGAATGGGTGCGTCTCGGCGGCGTGAAGGGGTACGCGGACGGATCCCTCGGATCGTCCACGGCTCTCTTCGATGCGCCCTATGCCGATGATCCGAAGAACTCGGGTGTCGCCGCTTCCGAGGCGATCCCTCTCTCGCGGATGGAGCAGCGTGTCGCGGGCGCCGACCGGGCCGGCCTCCAGGTCGTGATCCACGCGATCGGCGATCGCGCGAACGGGGAGATCCTGGACGTCTACGAGCGCGTGGCGAAGGCGAACGGCTCCCGCGACCGGCGGTTTCGGATCGAGCACGCCCAGCATCTCCGGCCCGCCGACATTCCTCGGTTCGCGCGACTCGGCGTGATCGCGTCGATGGAGCCCTACCACGCGATCGACGACGGCCGCTGGGCGGAAAAGAGAATCGGGGCGGAGCGCTGCCGCACGACCTACGCCTTCCGGTCGCTCCTGGACGCCGGGGCCCGCCTCGCGTTCGGGTCCGACTGGGACGTCGCCCCCCTCTCTCCGGTGGCGGGCATCGACGCCGCGGTGACGCGCCGCACGATCGACGGCCGCCATCCCCGGGGGTGGTTTCCGGAGCAGCGGATCGGAGTCACGGAAGCGCTGACCGCATACACGAGCGGAGCGGCATGGGCCGCCTTCGAGGAGGGGGAGAAGGGAACGCTCGCGCCCGGCAGGCTCGCCGACTTCGTCGTCCTTTCCCGGGACATCCTGACGGTCCCCCCAGAGGAGATTGCGGACTCGAAAGTCGACGCAACCGTCCTGGCCGGAAAGATCGTCTACCGAGCGAAGGAGCGCTGAGCGCTCCTCGCCGCAGGGATGGGCCGCGTTGTCGCGGTCTTCCCGCCGCGCTTTTCCTCGTGACCGGGGCGTGGCGGCTCTTCGCGACCCCGGCGTCCGTTGGATTGCCGATCTAGTTGACCGCGGAGTACCGCGGCCGTCTCGCTCCCGTCGATCGCTCGGGCTCCCGAGCGGGCGCCTCGCGCCCGCCCGCGGGGCCCGCGGATAGACTTCGCCCGTGCCGAGGATTCACCGTCTGTCGAGCGGCGTCATCGACCGGATCGCCGCGGGAGAAGTGGTGGAGCGCCCCGCCTCGGTGATCAAGGAGCTCGTCGAGAACGCGCTTGACGCGGGGGCGTCCGTCATCCACGTCGAAGTGGACGGAGGCGGCGTGCGCCGGATCCTCGTGCGCGACGACGGGATCGGCATGTCGCGGGACGACGCGCGCCTCGCTCTCGAGCGGCACGCCACTTCCAAGATCTCCTCGGACGAGGACCTCGTCTCCGTGACGAGCTACGGGTTCCGGGGCGAGGCGCTGCCCTCCATTGCCTCGGTGTCGTCGCTGATGCTCACGACCTCCGACGGGTTCTCTCCGGAAGCGGTCCGTCTCCGGATGGAGTACGGCTCCGAGCCGGCCCTCGAGGCCGCCGCCCGGCCCCGCGGGACCGACGTCGTCGTCGAGAACCTCTTCGCGAAGACGCCGGCGCGCCGGAAGTTTCTGGCCTCCCCGGAGGCCGAGGGGCGCGCCGCCGCCGTGGCCGTCACCCGCGCGGCTCTGGCCAACGCGCCTGTCGCCTTCTCCCTGCGATCCAACGGACGCGAGCTTCTCGACGCCCCCGCGGCTGTCGACCGGGCGGCCCGGATCCTCCAGGTGTTCGGCCGGGAGACGCTCGGAGATCTCGAGCCGTTCGAGGCGCGATCCGGGCCGCTGCGCGCCGCGGGATTCGTGACGCGCGGCTCCGTCACGTTCGGCACGCGGAGGTTCCAGTACCTCTTCGCCAACGGCAGGCCGATCGAGGATCGCGCCCTCGCCCGCGCGATCGGCCAGGCGGCGAGGGACGCGATCCGCACGGACCGCCACCCCGCCGTCTTCCTCTACCTGACGGCGGAACCGGGGGCGATCGACGTGAACGTGTCGCCCGCGAAGACCTCGGTCCGTTTCGCCGACTCCGGCACGGCGTACCGGCTCGTGTACCACGCCGTGCATTCGGCCCTCCTCGCGGGCAAGGAGGAGCGCCGGTTGAAATCGGTGCCGGCCGACCCGTTCGTCTCCGAGCGGTCCGCGGGATACGGCGAGGCGGACTCCCTCGAGCATCCGCCCCGGTTGACCGCGACGGCGCCTCCGGCCGATCCCGCCGGACAGACCCCGGCCGTTTCCCCGCCGCAGGAGAGGCGGCCTCCGGAGCTGATCCCGATCGGCCAGCACCGCGAGTCCTACATCGTCGCCAGCGGCGGGGACGGCCTGCTGATCATCGACCAGCACGCAGCGCACGAGAGGGTGCTGTACGAGCGGATCCGGGATCGGATCGCTTCCGGCCGGGTGCTCTCTCAGAAGCTGCTCGTGCGCGCTCTCTTCGAGGCAACCCCGGAGGAGGAGGAGACCCTGGCGTCGCGCACGGAGGATCTCGCGTCGGCGGGCTTCGAGATCGAGCCCATGTCCGGGCGTTCCTACGGCATCGCCGCGATTCCGGCCGAGGCCCGCGAGAGAACGGCCGCCGAGCTTTTGCACGAGGCGCTCGCGCGGCTGGCGGAGAGCGGCTCGGCCGACGAGACGGAGCGCCGGGATCGGATGGCGGCGGGAATTGCCTGCCGGTCGGCGGTGACGATTCGCTACCACCTCGCACCGGAAGAGATCCGGCGGCTCCTCTCCGACTGGCTTCGGTGCGCGGACCGCTTCACCTGCCCGCACGGAAGGCCGGTGGTCCTGTCGATGTCGGAGGAGGAGATGGAGAGGTACTTCAAGAGGAAGTGAAAGTTGAGCGTCGAGCGTTCAGCGTTGAGCGTTCAGGACACCAAGCTGAGCCCTGGGAACAAAAAAGCCGGCTTGCGCCGGCTGTGGATTTACCTTCGATTCCCGATCCCTCTAGTTGACCGCGGAGTACCGCGGCCGTCTCGCTCCCGTTGGTCGCTCGGCTCCCGGCTCAGTCCTCAATAACTCCTCGGCGGCATTCCGACTCCGTCGGCGTTTTCGCGGCGCTTTTTCCGAAGATGCGTGGCGATCAGGATCCCTCCGAGGAGGATGAACGCCGCCGGCGCGCCCCACCGGTCGATGAAGGACCAGTCGATCTCGAGATACCGGTCGATCAGCCAGAGGGACCCGAGCCCGACCAGGATGACTCCCCACGTGAGGCTCGCCGTGCCGCTCGAGACGCGCACCGGCGTCGGAGCGGTCGCGAACCCCGCGGACGCGACGTACCCGCGGTTGATCGCGTGGGCCTGACGCACCGCGTCGATGATCCCGAAGAAGAAGACGAAGGCGATCATGGGGCCGAAGAACTCCCCGCGTCCGTGCGCCGAGGCGGCGATGCAGACCACGAACGCGATTCCGAAGGCGATCCCCCTCTGGTAGAGGCCGAGATAGAGGTGGCCCAGGCCCGGGAACATCGAGAGAAAGCCGGCGAGCGCCGGGGACTTGTGCTCCGCCGCGTAGACGGGCGGGACGAGCGGAGGCGGAATCGGGGCCGGCGGAGGCGCAAAAGGCGCCGCCGGGGGCGGCGGGGGCGGCGGGGGCGAATAAGGCGTGCTCTGGTCCATGGCGTTCTCCTCCTGGCGGGCGGTCAGGCGCGCCACGTTCGAATCGATGTTTCGTTTTTCGGCACATTCCCCTCGCCGCCGTTGCGCGGACGGCTCTGCGGGGGACGGGGCCTTTCTTCGGGTCTCATGACGAGGGCGATGACGTTGGACAGAACGGCCCGGCTGTATCCGCCGGCGCGGCCGCGCCAGACGGCCAGAGCGCGGGTCGCGCGCTGCTGGAAGGCGCCGAGACGATTCGCGAGAGACGCATCCGCGACGACGGCGAAGCTCTTCGATTCGCTCTTCAGGCCCGCGCCCGCCCTGCGGGCGAGGTCCGCGGGATTGAAGCCGGCGAGCATGAGCACGAGAGCCGCGGCGTAGGCGAACGCGATCGCGGCGCGCGGATCGAGGAGTCCGCGCCACCGCGCGCGCGGCTTCACGGGCTTCGCCGCAGAGAGCCGTCCCGCGACCCAGGGCGCCGGGAGAGGCGGGGTCAGATCGCGCATCGTGGAGAGCGTCTCGAACGCCTCGCGACAACCTTCGCACCGGGACAGGTGGAACGGCAGCCGCGCGCGGTCCGCCGGTGCCGCGTCTTCGCCGGGCTCGAGAGAGGCCGCGATCAGGAGCTCCGCGCCCTCGCACGACACGGTGAGCGCCGGAATCCGCAGAAGGGAGTCTCGAAGCTCCGGGCTCCAGGCAGGCGCCTGCAGGCCGGAGAGAAGGCTCTCGGCGGTCGCGAGGTCCCGGCCGAGGATTTCGCAGTCGGCGCACACGGCACGGTGCGATTCACGCTCGGCCTGCGGGGCGTCGGCCGCGAACAGCCGTTCGATCTCCCGGCAGCTCATACGAAGGCTCCGGCGGCGACGGCGAGCGAGGTCAGGACCCCGGATCCCCGGTTTTCGTGGCGCTCGCGGATCTTTCGCGCCACTTCCGCGCGGGCGCGGAAGAGACGCGACTTGACCGTCCCCTCGGGAAGCGAAAGGGACTTGCCGATCTCGTCGTAGGCCAGCCCCTCGAGGTCCCGGAGGACCAGAATCTCGGCGAGATCGTCCGGGATCTCCGCCAGCGCGGAGAAGAGCATCTTGGTCCGCTCCTTCTTCAGCGCGTCGGCCGCCGGGTCGTCCTGCGAACGGAGAAGGGGCATCACGGCTTCGTCGGAAACGAATCGGAAGGACTTCTCCCGCTTCCGCCGGCGGTACCGGTCGATGCAGAGGTTGCGGGAGAGAGAGACGATCCAGGCGATCAGCGGGAAGCCGCCGTCGTACCGCTCCAAGTTCTCGAAGATCTTCAGAAAGATCTCCTGAGAGAGCTCTTCGGCGTCTTCGCGCTTCAGCGTGAAGTGGTAGGCCACCGAATAAACCCTCTGTCCGAAGCGGTCCACGAGCTCCCTCCAGGCCTCGTCTTCGCCCTCGCGGCACCGATCTACGAGGCTTTTGTCGTCGGTGCTGTTCAAATCGTCCTCACAGGCTCAAGACGCAGGTTGGGAACAAATGTTCACAGGTGGGAGGGAGGGGAACGGGAGCCGGGAATCGGGAATCGGGAATCGGGAATCGATCAAGCCGCGACCTGTCAGCGACTTCCCCGGGCTGCTGCGCCTCCTCAGGAAGAATCCTCGGGAGCTCCCAGGAATCATACAGAGGTTAGAGTGTCCGGCCCGGCTCCCGAAGCCGAAGACCGAAAACTGACAAAGAGAACTACCGGCTGACAGCTGATAGCTGACAGCTACGCCCTCTTTCCCCGCCCTCTGCCGCCGCGGCGCCGTCGCGCCGGCGCCGGCCCGCGCGGGTCGGCCGGCGTATCCGTTTCGAAGCTCTCGCGCGTCTTTTTCGCGCGGTCTCCGAAGGTCCGCCATTCCCGGGCGAGCTCCTCTCCGCGGCCCGTCGCCATCGCGCCGAGCTCGAAGAGATCCAGGGCCGTCGAGAAGGTCTCCCGGAAGGCGATCCGGCGCGTCGCCAGGCGGTTGTCCGGGCGGTACGAGAAGCGTCCCACGGTCGCTAAGGCCTGCTGGATCCGGTGGGAGATGGCGTGCGGCAGCGACATGCGGATCGCGATCGGCGGAACGATCTCCTCGAGGATCGCTCCCAGGACTCCGGGTTCCGGGTCGCCGTCCGGGACCCTCTCGCGCACCCGGGCGCGCACGATCGGGAGGAAAAAGAGGCCGAAAAGCGCGGCGTCGTCGAAGGGCCGTCCCCGGCGCCGCTCTCCGTCCAGGGTTTCTAAGAGCGCCCAGAACAGGTGGCCTGTGCCGTTGGGGTGGTCGGGATCGATCTCGCGGAGCACCTGGGCAAGCTCCGGCAGGAGGGCGTCCAAGAGTCCGACCTCGCGCAGAAGCAGGAAGGTGGGCAGCGCGTGCCCGCCCCGAAGCGACTGGAGAAGCTCCTCCGTGACCCGGGGCGGCGCCGATTTGACGATGTCCTTCCGGCATTCCAGAATCGCCTCGTAGGCGTCCGGCGTGATCGCGAAACCCAGGCGGCTGGCGAACTCGACCGCCCGGAGCATGCGGACCGGGTCCTCCCGGAACCGCACCTGGGCGTCCCCGATCGTCCGGACGAGCCCGGCCTCCAGGTCGTCCAGGCCTCCGACGTAGTCGATCACGGCGAAGTCCGAGATGTCGTAGAAGAGGCCGTTGATCGTGAAATCGCGCCGGAGGGCGTCCTCGCGAGCCGTTCCGAACGTGTTGTCCGAGGTCATCAGCAGCTCGGGCGCGTCGGGATCGGCCGCTTCGGGGCGCCTCCGAAAGGTCGCCACCTCGATGACCTTGCCGTTGGCGAAGAGGATGTGGGCGAGCCGGAACCGGCGGCCGATCAGCCGGCAGTTGCGGAAGAGCCGCCGGAGCGCCTGGGGGTGCGCGTCCGTGCCGATGTCGAAGTCCTTGGGAGTCCGGCCGAGCAGGAGGTCCCGCACGCTCCCGCCGACCAGATACGCCTTGTACCCCGCCGCCGACAGGCGGTAGAGGACCTTCAGTGCGTCCGGATCGATCTGCTTGCGCGAGATCGGGTGCTCGCTGCGCGGCCGGACGCGCGGGAGCACCTCGGGGGTGTCGGAAGGCTCGATGGTCAGGCTCGAGATCGGCGCGTTCGCTTCGGTAATGGCGGCCCTCCCTGGCCGGGGATCGGAGTCACGAGGCAGAGGCATTGTAGTCGAACTGCTTGAGAGAATTGATCTTTTGACTTTGTTCCGCGCAGTGGGAAAGAATACGCCGTCTTTGGCGAAAACGTCGCGAGGAGGCTTCCGATGAGGATCCGATACCTGCTGGCCGGATCGATTTGCGCTTTCGTCGTCTCCATTCTCGCCTGCGGAAAGGGCGCAAGCACGGGGAGCGAAATCCTCGTCGGAGAGTACGGCTCTCTGACGGGCGGGATCGCTACCTTCGGCATCTCCACCCGGGACGGCTCCTCGCAGGCATTCGACGAGATCAACAAGGCGGGCGGGGTGCTCGGAAAGAAGATCCGGCTCCTCGTCGAGGACGACCAGTCCAAACCGGAAGAGGTCGGGACCGTCGTCACGAAGCTCATCAACCAGAACCACGTCGTCTCGATGCTCGGGCACGTGGCCTCCTCCTACTCGCTCGCGGCGGCGCCCATCTGCCAGTCGAACAAGGTCCCGATGATCACCCCGTCCTCGACGAATCCCCGGGTGACTCAGATCGGCGATTACATCTTCCGCGTCTGCTTCATGGACGACTTCCAGGGCGCGGTCATGGCCAAGTTCGCCGCCGATACCCTGAAGGCCAAGCGCGTCGCGATCCTGGTCGACATCCGGAACGACTACTCGGTGGGGCTCCAGACTGTCTTCCGCGAGCAGTTCAAGAAGCGTGGCGGGACGATCGTCGCGGAGCAGTCCTTCTCGCAGGGCGACTCGGACTTCCACGCCCAGCTGACCCAGATCAAGGCCACGAACCCCGAGGCGATCTACGTCCCCGGCTATTACACGGAGGTCGGCACGATCGCCCACCAGGAGAAGGCGCTCGGGTTGAACGTGCCCCTTCTGGGCGGCGACGGCTGGGACTCGCCGAAGCTCTGGGAGATCGGCGGCAATGCGCTGAACGGATGCTACTTCTCGGACCACTACTCGACCGACGATCCGTCTCCGATCGTCCAGAAGTTTGTGGCCGACTACAAGAGCCGCTACAAGAACCAGCTTCCCGACGCGCTCGCGGCTCTCGCCTACGACGCCGCGAAGATTCTCGCGGATGCCATGACCCGCGCCGGAACGACCGAGGGCGCGAAGGTGCGCGACGCGATCGCCGCCACGAAGGACTACCAGGGCGTCACCGGAAAGATCTCGATCGGCCCCGACAGAAACGCCGTCAAGCCGGCCGTCGTCCTGAAGGTCGAGAACGGCAAGTACGTCCTGGTCGAAACGATCTCCCCGGAACAGGTCAAGCTCTGAACGCGGAGGGGGCCGCGGGAGGGCGCCCGCCGCGGCGCCCCGCGGTCCCGTCCCGCTCTTTCCGCCGGCGCGCCCGTCTGCCATGACCACCTTCCTGCAGCAGCTGGTCAACGGGCTCTCCCTGGGGTCGATCTACGCGCTGATAGCGCTCGGCTACACGATGGTCTACGGCGTCCTGCGGCTGATCAACTTCGCGCACGGGGACGTCTACATGGTCGGGGCGTACGTGGGCTATTACCTCTCGCGGAAGCTCCAGGGAAAGGAGCCGTCGCTCGTCTCCGCCATCCTGGTGATGATGGGCGCCATGGCGGCGTGCGCGATCTTCGGACTGATCATCGAGCGGCTCGCGTACCGGCCCGTCCGGAGGGCCTCGCGCCTTACCCTGCTGATCACCGCGATCGGCGTCTCTCTCTTCATCGAGAACGCGGCGCAGCTTCTGTTCGGCGCCGACCCCAAGTTCTTCCCGTCCCTGGCCCCGCGGGCGGACTTCATCGTGGCAGGCGTCCGCCTGACGAGCGAGCAGATCACCGTCATCGCCGTCTCGTTCCTGCTCATGATCCTGCTGCGGTTCTTCATCCAGAAGACGCGGACCGGCAAAGCGATGCGCGCGGTCTCCTTCAACCTGGACGCCGCGAAGCTCATGGGCATTTCGACGGATCGGATCATCGCGACGACCTTCGCCGTCGGCTCGGCCCTCGCGGCCGCCGCGGGCGTGCTGATCGGCATGCAGATCCCGAAGATCGATCCGCTCATGGGGATCCTCTACGGACTGAAGGCGTTCGTCGCCGCGGTCCTCGGGGGCATCGGCAACGTCCCCGGCGCCGTGCTCGGCGGCCTCCTGATCGGCACGTCGGAGGTGATGGTCGTGGGGTACCTGTCCTCGACCTACCGGGACGCCATCGCGTTCGGGATCCTGATCCTCGTCCTCATCCTGCGGCCGCAGGGCATTCTCGGGAGAGTCACCAAGGAGAAGGTGTGAGGTCCGGTTTGATCGCGGCCGGGACGGTGGCGGTCCTCTTCGTGCTGAACGCGCTCTTCACCGGGGCGCTCGTCTCCGGGTTCGCCATGCCGCCTTACATCCTCCAGGTGCTCTGCCTCGCCGGCATCAACATCATCCTGGCGGTCAGCCTGAATCTCATCAACGGGTTCACGGGACAGTTCTCGATCGGCCATGCGGGCTTCATGGCGATCGGCGCCTACGCGTCCGCTTACGTGACCGTCGCCTGGGGCGACCGGTTCCGCGCAGCCACTTCGTTTCTTCCCGAGTTCGCCCGCGACGGGGTGCTTCTCCTCTTCGCCCTGGCCGTCGGCGCGCTCCTCGCCGCCATCGCCGGGTTCTTCGTCGGCGTCCCCTCCCTGCGCCTGCGCGGCGACTACCTCGCGATCGTGACGCTCGGGTTCGGAGAGATCATCCGGGTCTTCATTCTGAACATCGACGTGGTCGGCGGAGCGCGGGGATACTCGGGCATCCCGAAGCTGGCGAACTTCTTCTGGATCTACCTCTTCGCGGCGATCACCGTCGTCGTGGTCTCGAGGACGGTCAAGTCCTCCTTCGGCCGCACGCTGATCGCGATCCGGGAGGACGAGATTGCCGCAGAGGCGATGGGCGTCGACACCACGCGAAGCAAGGTGATCTCCTTCGTTCTCTCTTCGGCGATGGCCGGGATCGGGGGGGGGCTCTTCGGGCACTACCTCATGTACCTGCACACGAACTCGTTCACGTTCATCAAGTCGATCGAGATCATCATCATGATCGTCATCGGAGGACTGGGCTCCATCACGGGCTCCGTGCTGGGCGCGATCCTCTTCATCGCTCTGACGGAAGGGCTTCGCGAGTTTTCCCAGTACCGGATGGTGCTCTTCTCGCTCCTCCTGATCGTGATCATGATCGTGCGGCCCCAGGGAATCCTGGGCCACCTGGAATTCCGCCACTTCTTCGGGAGGCGCCGGCGGCTCACCGCGCCGACGCCGCCGGTCATCCCGTAGCGGACTTCTCCATGCCGATCCTGGACCTCTCCAACGTCACGATGCGATTCGGCGGCCTCATCGCCGTCAACGATCTGAACCTGAAGATCGAGCCCGGGCACCTGTACGGACTCATCGGCCCGAACGGCGCCGGTAAGACCACGGTGTTCAACGTCATTACCGGCGTCTACACGCCGACGTCCGGCTCCGTCCGCTTCGACGACGCCGACATCGCGGGGGAGCGTTCCGGCCTGATCACGCGCCGCGGGATCGCCCGGACCTTTCAGAACATCCGCCTCTTCGGCGACATGACCGTGCTCGATAACGTCAAGGTCGCCTTTCACTGCCGGCAGTCCGCGGATCTGGCCGCGGCCGTGTTCCGCACGGGCACGCACTCTTCCGAAGAGTCCCGCATCGAGCGGGAGAGCCTGGAGCTCCTTCACATCTTCAACCTCGACGGCCTGGCCGCCGAGAAGGCTCGCAACCTTCCGTACGGCAGCCAGCGCCGCCTCGAGATCGCTCGGGCCATGGCGACGTCGCCGCGCGTGTTGCTTCTGGACGAGCCGGCCGCCGGGATGAACCCTAACGAATCCGTGCAGCTCATGGAGCTGATCCGGTGGATCCGGGACCGGTTCGGAATGGCCGTTCTGCTGGTCGAGCACAACATGAAGGTCGTGATGGGGATCTGCGAGACCGTCCACGTGCTCGACTACGGCTCGACGATTGCGATCGGAAAGCCGGCCGAGATCCAGGCGAACCCCAAGGTGATCGAAGCGTACCTGGGGGGCGCGTGACGCTTCCGTCCGGGACCATTCCAGCGGAGCCCGTTCTCGAAGTCCGCGACCTGCGCGTCTTCTACGGCGCGATCGAGGCCCTTCGGGGCGTGTCTCTCGTTCTGCACCAGGGAGAAATCGTCACCTTGATCGGAGCCAACGGAGCTGGCAAATCCACGACGCTCCGGGCGATCATGAATCTGGTCCCGGCGAAGGACGGAGAAATCTTCTTCCGCGGGCAGTCCACGAAAGGCCGGCCCACGTTCCGCCTCGTCCGCGGCGGCCTCGTGCTCGTGCCGGAAGGCCGGGCGATCTTCGCCAACCTCTCCGTGCACGAGAACCTGGAGATGGGGGCGTACGCCCGCCGCGACCGCGAGATCGGTTCCGACATGGAGCGCGTCTTCCACGTCTTCCCGCGGTTGAAGGAGCGGGACAAGCAGACCGGGGGGACGCTTTCCGGGGGCGAGCAGCAGATGCTCGCGATCGCCCGCGCTCTGATGTCACGCCCCCAGGTGCTGCTCTTAGACGAGCCGTCTCTCGGCCTCGCGCCCCTGCTGGTTCACACGATTTTCGAGGCGATCGAGGAGATCCACCGGCAGGGCACCCCCGTGCTCTTAGTCGAGCAGAACGCGAACGCCGCCCTGAAGCACTCGAGCCGCGCCTACGTGCTGGAGACGGGCTCGGTCTCGCTCGAGGGAACCTCGGACGAGGTGGCCGCGAATCCGAAGGTCAAAGAGGCGTATCTCGGGGAGTAGCCGTCAGCTCTCAGCTCTCAGCTGTCAGCGTTCTTTCCTTCGAACTCCCTTCGCATCTCCTCCGAGGCGAGCCTGCGCAGCGAGGCCGCGCAGAATAGGGCGAGAAGAAGCGACGCGGCCGCTCCGCCGATCCGCCAGAACGAGAGCAGCGGGCCGTATCCGATCTCCCGGGCCTCCGGCGGGACCGCGGACCCGCGTGCGAGCGCCGAGAGCTGAAAGAGGGCGACCGCCGCCGCGCCTGCCGCCGTGACGGCGAGGAGGCCGATCGCCGTGAGGCGCGCCCGGGGGCGTCGCGTGAGGACGCCCGCCCCGACGGCGACGACGAGGACGCCGGCCACGAGCGCCGCCACGGTCAGGACGGCGAGATGGGTGCGGACGAACACGAAGGACGAGGGGGCGCCCGCCGCCGCGGAGGCCACCCGCCACGCGGTGATCGCGGCGAGCCCCCCGCGAACGAATCGGAAGGCGATCAACGCGACGACGAGCGTCCCCAAGGCCATGAAGATCCGGCCGGAAGCGGGGGATCCTCCCACGCCCTTCATGAAAGGCCCAGGCGGCCGCTCCGCCTTTCGAGGATCACCGTGTCGCGCCACACGCCATCGAGCCGCGCGATCTTTTCCCGCACGCCCATCTGCCGGAAGCCGAGCTTCGAGTGGAGACGCACCGAAGCCGCGTTCTCCGGGAAGACGCTCGCCTGGAGGGTCCAGACTCCCGCGTCCTCGGAGCACGCGATCAGGGCGCGCAGCAGCGTCTCGCCGACGCCGCGGCCCCTCGCGTCCGCCGCGACGTAGACGCTGACCTCGGCGACGCCCGCGTAAACAGTTCGGGCGGACACCGGGGACAGCGCCGCCCAGCCGAGGACCCGCGCACCCTCCTCGGCGACGAAGCGGCAGTCTTTCCGGTGGCCGCCGTCCCAGCGCTTCCAGTCGGGAGCCTCCGTCTCGAAGGTCGCCTGCCGGGTCTCGATTCCTTCGAGGTAGATCTCGTGAACGGCCTCCCAGTCGGACGCGAGCACCGGGCGGATCGCGACGCTCATCGCCGGAGAATCCCGCAGATCTTCGAGATCGTGCTCCAGCTCCGCGTCGTGCCCGGGATCCCGGGGAGTCCGTCCGCCACCACGGCGTTCGGGTAGATCAGCCGCTTCGGATCCGGCCGCCAGAAAGTGAGCGCGAAGCGGCCGTCGACCCGGAAGAAATCGACCTGCCAGTCTTCTCCCACGGGGGAGCGGAAGGGAAGCTTCGGAACGGTCTTCGGCTTCCTGGCCAGGATGGTGACGAGCGCCCGCACGTCGCGGCCGGACGGCGGATCCGAGAACGGATCGCTGTCCGACAGGCGGAGGATCTCCGTGCCCGGGCACAGGATGATCTCGGTCTGGAAGGGGAGCCGCTTCGAGATCTCGGCCCGGAGCGCGCCGACCGCGATGGGTCTGCGCACCACGAACGTTCCGACGGCGCCGACGTTGACGACATCGAGATCCGCCAGGTCCCGGGCGAGAGCCGCGGGCTGGAACCGCCGGTGCTTGCCGACGTTCGCGCCTCTGACGAAGACGACGTGTGCCATGAGGAAGAGTCTAATCAGGATTTCCGGACTGACCCCGTTTTTCCCCGCTGGTTGTCCTGCTGCGCAGCGAACTCCTCGTTACCGAAAATTGTCCACCAACAGGAGATCGGCGTCGGTACTTTCGAGGTTCGAATAGAGGAGCCAGTGCCCGTCAGGGTCGATCGCAAAACCGGGAGTGTTGCTCCACGCGACGCTGTTCTCGACCGCGCCAATCTGGGTCACGTGACGGGTTTGAAAGTCGAAGAACTTCACGGGCCGGGGCGCCTCTGTCGCGACGTTGAAATCAATGAAGTAAATGCCGGTCCGCGCCACACTCCAATAACCGAACCGCGCCGAATCCAGGATGCGGACTTCCTCGCCGCCGTCGGCGGGAATGCTCCAGAGCCCGGGCCCCACCTCCGGCACTTTTGTGTAGTACACCCATCGGCCGTCCGGGGACTCCGAGGCCTCCGCGCCGCCACTCCTGGTCATCTGGACAGGCTCTCCACCGTTGGCCGGCATCTTCCAGATCTGCAAGGACCCCGATCGCCCGGACGCAAAGTAAATCCAGCGGCCATTCCGGGACCAGACGGGCAATGCCTCCAACTCGCGATCGTCTCCGGTCAGCCGCGACGGTCGCCCTCCTTCCGCGTCGATCACGTAGGCGAGGTAGTTTCCAGATGCGCCGGTCGTCGCGAAAAACGCGATGCGCCGGCTGTCGGGTGACCACTGCGGGGCCACCACGATCGGACCGCCCATCGACGTCAGACGCAACAGGTTTGATCCGTCGTGATCACAGAGCCAGATCTCGAAGGTGCCGGATCGCTTGGACACAAAGGCGATCTTCCTTCCATCGGGCGAATATCGCGGATGATCTTCGGATTTTGTCGATCCGAGGAAGGGTGCTGAAACCTTCAACACATGCTGCGGCGTGCCTTCTCCGACGACTTCGGCGCGGCGGATGTCGAGGTTCTCCTCGAAGCGCTGATACGCCAGGCGGGCTGGCGCACCCGCCCCGCTACGCGAAATCGACGGAAACCTGGCGTCCTCTCCCGCGCCCTCCACGGGCGATGCCGATGCCTGGAGGGAACGTTTCACCGGTATCCGCCATAAACGCGAAAAGCCGCCGCGATCCGAAGAGAAGACGAGCTGCCGTCCATTGGCTGTCCACGCCAATCCAAAGAGCGAAGCCTTGTCAGCTGTCAATGGATGCGGCTCTCCGCCGCGTGACGGCATGAGATAGATGTTGGCCGCGCTGTCTTGAGAATAGCGGGCGAATGCGAGTGTCTGCCCGTCAGGCGAAACGGCAGGCCAGCCATCCCCGATGCTCGGTTCAGGCGGCGAGGTGAGACGTGACTTGTCGCCGGTGACGATGGACACGCGGAACAGGCTCGCGCAGATCGACGAAGTCATCTCGCTGACGATCAACGACTTCCCGTCTTCGGTCCACGCCATCCCCTTCAGCAAAAGCGGCACCCTCGTGTCGGTGATCTTCCGCTCACCGCCACCCAGAGGAGAGATCAGGAAGATTCCCGTCCCGCTTCTCGTGAATGCGATCTGGCGACCGTCGGGCGACCAGGCGGGGGCATTTTCGGCGGCCACTGTGTTCGTGAGCTGCACCAGCGCTTCCCCATCGACCTGCTTGACGAAGATGTCGCCGTTGCGTTCGAAGGCGACCTGATTGCCGTCGGGAGAGAGGCTGGGAGGGCCCTCGACACCCGGATAGGTGGTGAGCGGAACCAGCTTCGAAATCGCCGGGGACGAAGCGGGTCGAAGGATCAGCCAGGCGACCACCGCGATCAGGACCAGACCAGCGACAGCGGCCGCCACGCCCGTCCGGGAAAGCCAACGGTCCCTGGTGGACGACGTGTCAGGCGTCTCGTTCTCGATTTGCTTTCCGCGGTTGATCCACCAGGCGTCGATCTCGGGCCTGTAGGCGTAAACCGTGCCCGTCTTGCTGTGGATATGGCGGTGGACCGGCAGGCCTTCGTCTCGCTCCCACCGAGTCACCGTCCGCACACTGCGTTTGAGATACGAGGCGATCTCCTTCCAGGAATCCAGTCGTTCGCTGGAAGGGGCCCCTGTCGGTCCCGCGTTCAAGTCGTCTGTCATTTCCAGCCAACAGCGGACATCGTTCTCCTGACGGCCTTTGCGTGTTGATCAGGGCGCATTCTCGTTCCAGATTACCTGCGAAAGGAGCAACCGATGAGTACGAGATTGTCGCGCAAAATGCTTCCGACCTGCATCGCGTTTCTGGCTTATGCCGTCGCAGGCCTCGCCGTTCCACAGGACAAGGACAAGGATAAGGACCATCAAACCTGCGCCGCCGGCAGGCCCTACTGCTACGAGACGCCGGTCCATCTCAACGCCCTGATCAACACGGCGGGCTTCGAGGGTGGACCGTCGCTCTCGGCTGACGGACTCGAGCTCTACTTCGTGTCCGATCGACCCGGCGCTCTCGGTGGGCCGGGAGACCAGGACATCTACGTCTCGCGACGAGCGTCGGTCAAGGACGATTGGGGCGCGCCCGAGCGCGTTCCCCCTCCGATTTCAAGCCCCTTTTTCGACATCACACCATCGATCTCGCTCGACGGTCTCTCCCTGTATTTCGCCTCGAATCGGCCCGGAGCATTCAGCCCTCCATTGCCGGATCTCTGGGTTTCGCACCGAGCTTCGGTCGATGGCGCCTGGGGTGAGGCTGAGAATCTCGGCGCGGGCGTCAACACGTTCTTCTTCGAGGCATCGATCAGCGTCAGCCCCGACGAACGCACCATCTATTTCGCCGGGTTCGCCCCGCCGACCTTCACGTTCGACATCTACATGTCGACGCGGGCTTCTACCGACCAACCGTTCGGTCTCAGGGTGAAACTCGATCCTCCGATCAACTCCCCGGGTCATGATTACGGACCGGCGCTCACCCCGAGTGGGCACACGATGTTCTTCGCGTCCGGAACCGACAATCCATTTGCGCCCGGCGCCGTCAACAATCTTTATGTGTCCGAACGCAAGAATGACGCCGCACC
>JBBRDK010000039.1:0-32124 GCA_038203955.1 Thermoanaerobaculia bacterium
CTATTCGAAGAAGTCGTACTGGCGCGTTCTCTACGCGTACGCGCTGTTTCCGCTGCTGATCCGGCTGACCGGCCGCCTGCCGGTCTCGCGCTTCACGCTGCCGGAACACTGCTCCGGGCGCGCGCTGCGGCAGTGGGTGCGATGGGGAAGAACCGGAGTCTTCACGAACGAACAGGGGGAGGTCCTCGAGCCGCGCTACGGCCGGTTCCACGGGCCGCTGACGGCGGTCACGGTGTCCGACGACAATGATTTCGCTCCCGCTCCCGCGGTGGAGGCGTTGACGCGCCTCTATACGGGCGCCCGCGTGCGCCGCGAGACGCTCGCGCCCGGCGATTACGGGCTGCCGCGGCTCGGGCACTTCGGCTTCTTTCATCCGCGCGCGCCGAAGGCGCTGTGGGAAAAGGCGGAGACGTGGCTTCGGGAGATGGAGGGGTAGAAAAGTAGAGAGCGCGCCCTCCCGGATCCTCGCCCGTCACTTCGCGGGCGAGGCCCCCGCTCCTTTCTTCACGCCTGTCCGCCGCCCCGCACTCCCTCCGGCGGCCCCGCAGGCGAAGGCGCCGGGTCTGATTCCGAAAGCTCGGACGCGTCGGGAGGACGCCGCAGGGCCGGGTGCTCCCGGTGCCGCTCGCTGTGAATCTCCCCGGAGGCGATCTGGCGCAGGAATGCCGCGAGCTGCGGGACGTCGCCGCGAAAGAGCTCAGGATGGAAACGCAGAAACGTCTCGAAGACGCGTTGCGGGTCGTGCGACGCCCTGATCCGCTCGATTTCCCGTTTGAGCCGCTCGAGGTCGTTCCCATACACGACGAAGTTCGGAGAGAGCTGTCCCGGCCCGGAGAGGCCGACGTCCGTCTTCAAGCCGTGCGAGGGCGCCCACGCCGAGTACGGCGTGAGAACGTAGCTGCCGCACGCTTGGAGCTCGCAGATGGGAAGGCCGAAGCTTTCCTGCCTCGCCAGGAAGTAGAGGCTCGTCTGGCGATAGATCTCGCGAATCTCTTCGATCCGGTAGTGGCCGTGGAGGGCGGTGTACGGCGTGCCGGTCTGTTCACACGCCCGGATCTGAATCGCCCGCTCTTCCGCATCCGGCCCGTGCTCGAAGTCGATGAGCGCGCGAAACTCGCGCTTGCGGCCCGGCCAGAGAGTCAGGTCGTCGAGGTCGACCCCGATCAGAGAGCACGGTTGAGGCTCCGGCGAAAAGCCGATCTCGCTCACGACCGATGCGCACAGATACCAGTCGAAGCGCTCCAGGCCGAAACCGCCCGCCGGCAATCCCTTCGCGGGATTTCCCTCCCGGATCCAACGGGGCCATGACACGCGGGTCGGCAGGTAAAAGAGGTCGTACAGAACGATCGGCTTGTCGGGAAAAAGCCGGCGCAGCTCCTCGACCTGCCAGACGCCGCGGAGAAATGGCCGAGGGGTGCTGTCCACGACGACGATCACGTTGCAGTTTCGAACGAGGTTCAGGAACCGGCGCTCCGAGGGGACTTCGCGGATCAGCCGGCGCAGCTCCGTGCGAATGTTCTGCTGTCCGAGGCGGCCCAACGCTTCCAGGCCATCCGGGAGAAGGACGGGTTCGCCGCCAGCCCGCGTCACCATGCGCTCGAGGCCTTCGGCCATCGGACGCACGAAGCTGTCCTCTCGATTTGCCAGGATGGCGACACGGACCGGTTTCATGCTGGCTTCCATTGATGGGCGCCTCGGACGGAAGGACCGCAGGGCGGCGCGCGTTTTTTCGTCGTCGTCGATGCGGGATTTGTGCTTGATCGGAAGCCGGGATTTTACCGCAGTCCGACTTCTCGCCGAAATCTCGGGTCCGCGACAGAATCAAGGCTTGAGATTTCCCGCGACTGTGGCGCACTCGGCCTGGATTCTGGCGACGATGGCTCTCGGAGGCTGCTCCCGGCCGGGGGCGGCCCCTGCTCCGTCGAGCTCTCCTTCTCCACGGGTCTTGTACGTCGTCGTGACGGCGACCCCCGTTCTCGAGGAGGCGGCGCCGGGCCGGGCGGCGGAATCCGAGCCGGTCTCGTTCGAGCATGCGGAGCAGACGTTTCGCGTTCCATCTCCCGAGGCGGGTGCCCCGCGACAGAACGAATTCGAACCACAACCCGACGAGGCCGCCCCGCGCCGGACTCTTTACGAGGAGATGGAACGTTGCCTGACGTTCACTCTCGAGAAGGACGGGGCGGTCGCCGTCTCGACGGGCGTCCAGCTGAAGGTTTCGGCGCGCAATCAGTGCGCCACGTCATTCCCCGCGTCCGACCTTCGCGTCGAGGTCCGCGCCCGTGCATGGAGCGGAAGGGACGTCGCCGCGCGCGAGATCATCAGTTTTCAGGGAAACATCGCACCGTACGATTCGGCCCTCACGTACGTCATTCTGCATTGCGATCCCGACAAGAGCTATCGGTTCGAGGCGTCGCCGTGGCCGTCCGCGGGGAGCGGCCGCCGCCTGGGCCAGTAGGGGGAGCCTCTCAGAATCGGAGACGCGCCTGCAGCCCGTTTCGGATCGGCGCGATCTCGATCTCGATCTCGACGCGAACCGGCCGGTCCGCTGCCTGCCGCCGGTGCCGGGCGACGAGAAAGCGTCCCGTGACGGTCCCGACAATCGCGCCCGCCACGGCGTCACTGGCGAAGTGCACGCGGTCATTCACCGTGGCAACCGTGTAGGCGAGCGTCGGGACGAGCCGCCCCGAGGATCTCATCGCGACGACGGAAGCGATCGCGAACGCCTGGGTGGTGTGGCCGGAAGGAAACGAATCCCGGGAGGACAGAGGCTGGAACGTGGTCTCCCGTCCGTCTCGAAGGGCCGTTCGCGGCCGGCGAGGTTCTTGATGCCTTTCGTGACGAGGCCGCTGAACAGGCACGCCTCCAGGCCGTCACGGCCCATGTCCCGCAGGTTCGGGTCCGAAAAAATGATCCCGCTCACGAGAAGGACCGCGGAGATCCGGAACCCGGTCGCGCCGCCGAGGGACGTCGTCGCCCCTGAGACCCGATCCGTGAACCGCGACCGCTGCCGTCTCGCGAGGCTGTCGATCGACTCGTCGGCGACGATTTGCCGGAAGACCCTGCTCCTGTCCTCCTCGCCTCACGGCGCCTCGGTCGGATCCTCGAGGCTCCAGCGGAGGGCCGCCCCCTTCGAAGGGAGAATCGGGCACGAGTCGGCGGCGCGGTCGCATACGGAAATGATCCAGTCGAAGGGACCCGACAGGTTGCCGAGCCCCTTCGGATGCTGGCCCGACATCTCGAGCCCGAAGAGATCCTTCACCGCGGCACGCGCCATCGGATGGATCGCGGGTCGGGGATGACTGCCCGCGCTGAACACTTCGAAGGCGTCGCCGCCGAGATGGCGCAGGAGAGCCTCCGCGATCTGGGACCGCGCGGAATTCCCGGTGCAGAGAAACAGCACCCGAGGCGTCCGAGTGGCCGGGCTCTCCTGCGCCCCGCGTTCTTCGTTCACTGGCTGCAGCACGCGGAGCCGGCCTGCTCGACCTCGTCCCGGTCCTCGATGACCGTGTAGATCTCCCATCGATTTCCGTCGGGGTCCGTCAGCCAGAACTTGTCCTGGAGGGCATAGCAGCAGTCCTCCCGCTTCTCCTCTTCGGAGACGACGCCGCGTTGCCGGATCTCCTCCCTCCAGCGGCGCACGTCGCCGGTCGAATCCACCCGGATCCCGAGGTGATTCAGCGCCCCGCCCGTCGCGGGGGAGGAGAGGCCGGGACGGAGCGCGAGGTGCAGCTCGGGCTCCGCGTTGACGAATTTGGCGTAATCGGACTTGTGCTTCTTCGGCTCGCCGAAGACTCCCCGGTAAAACGCGATCGAACGTCCGAGATCGGAAACGGTGAGCGAAACGTGAACGGAAGACGCCATGGCCGTACCCTCCAGGAAGACACATCGATAAAGTTCGATGGGTCGGAGCAAAACTCTCTCTAGACCGCCTTCGCCAGAGCCTCCGCGACGCTCGCGATCGCGGCGTCGTTGCGCGAGTAGTACATCCACCGTCCGCGCTTCTCCGCGCGGATCAGTCCCGCGCGCCGCAGGAGCGCCATGTGGTGGGAGACGGCCGCCTGCGAGAGCCCGATCGCCTCTTCGATGTCGCAGGCGCAGAGGCCGCGCTCCTCGCGCCCGATCAGGTCACAGCAGGACCGGCCCTTCGCCTTGAGAAGATCGAGAATCCTCAAACGCGTCGAATCTCCCAGGGCCTTGCAGACGGTGACGATGTCGACTTCCGGTTTCATGGCCGCACCGTCGCGTGCATGAGGGTGGCGGTCGCCGGGCAGGCGGACTGGAATTCGGCTGAGGCACGCAGCGACGCCGGCGCCAGGGAGCGATCCTCCGCCGCGAATCCGAAACGGGGGAAGAATCCCGCCGCGGTCTCTGTCAGGAGATAGACGTCTCGCGCTCCCGTGTCCGCCGCGAGCCTGAGGGCCCCGCCGGCCAGGCGCTCGCCGAGCCCCTGTCCGCGCCGTGAGGGGGAGACCGCGAGGGAACGGAGAAGGGCGACCGAGCCGTAGATCTCGAGCGCAACGCAGCCGGCCAGGCGGCCTTCGGAATCCCTCGCGATGAGCGCGTGGGCGAGGCGCGAGGAAAGGCCCTGGACGGGCAATCGGGCCGCCGTCAGCAGCTCGACGACGCCGTCGTAGTCGGCCGGCACCGCCGGTTGGATGACGGGCGCGAAGGGGGTGCTGGGCTTAGTCTCCATACATCGAAATCTATAGAACCGACGACCGCCCGTCAAGGACTTTTTTCGACCTGGAAACCGCCGTCCGGCCGCTATCGCGACGCGGCCTCAGGGCCGGCCTCGGGCACTTTTCCCGCGCTCTCTCCTGGCCGACGATCATTCCGCCGCCGTGGATCGTGATCGCGGTCGTCTTCTCCGCCGTGATCGGCGTCTTCTTTGGTTTTCTATCCGGCGCGCAAGGCCGCCCCCTGCTCGACCCGATCGAGGCGCTCCGTTACGAGGGAATCGGGGTGGCGTCAGTCTTGCGAGAGGCGCACGAAATGACGGGCGAAGCGCTCCGGATCGACGGGCCAGACAGGGAAAAACTGCTGGCCGAGAAGGACCGCGTCGAGCGGCGCGGCCGGATCCGACAGTTCGTGTTCGGTTCGATGGACGGCCTCCTCGTCCCGCTCGGCGTCGTCAGCGGGGTGGCGGGCGGGACCGGCAGCACGAAGGCCGTCGTGATCGCCGGCCTGGCGGAGGCGTTTGCGGGCGCCCTCTCCATGGGTGCGGGCGAGTACCTGTCCGGAAAGGCTGAGGCGCAGGTCCATCAGGCGGAGATCCGGGAGGAGCGGCGCAGCATCCGCGAGAATCCCGCGTACGAGCTCCAGGAAATGGTGCTCCTTCTGGAAAACGAAGGGATCAAGACGGCCGACGCGCGCGTCATCGCGGAGAAGCTCCAGACGAGCTCCCGCGCGTTCTCGACCACCATGGTGCAGAAGGAGCTCGGGATCGACCCCGAGCCGAAGACCGTGCGGATCAGCGAGGGGTTCACGATCGGGGCGTCCTACCTGGTCGGCTCGGTCATCCCGCTGATGCCGTACTTCTTCGAGCCGATCCGGAGGGCGTTACCCCTGTCGATCGGGCTCACGTTGGTCACCCTCATTGCCGTCGGGATCGCGCGCGGGAAGTTCGCCCGCATCAACGTCGTGAGCAGCGCCCTCGAGGTCCTGGCCGTCGGAGTTCTGACCGGCGGCGGGGGATATCTCCTCGGGACGTACGTTCCGCGGCTGTTCGGCTACTGACGCCGCGCCCGGGAACCCCCGGCGGAGCTCCGGCCGCGCTCCTTCAGGCGATGGCTCGCCGACGCGTCCAGCTCGAGCCCATAAACCTTCTTCAGCTCGCGGATCCGGGCGCGCGTCTCCTTTCCGAAAGGCGCCTTCCCATCGAAGGCGTGCAGAACGACTCCTTCGAGGAGGTCTCCCAGCGAAATGTCGTGATACTCGGCCAGCGCCTTGAGAACCTTCAGGATCCGCTTTTCCATCCGGACACCCGTCTGGACCCGCTCGACCTCCATGCCTATGACTCCGGGAGCCTTCATTCCGCCAATCTATCCGAGTCATGGCCGCCGGTTCCGCCGTCCGGCGGGACGAAGGCCCTATACTTTGGATACCCCCATGCGCTCCCCCGACCGCCTTCGGGTGGGGAGAAACGAGGGCCGCCTGCGGGCGACTCTTCTTTCTCCCCTCCCGCCTCGGCGCCGATCGTTTCTGTCGGTTGGCCTCGCCGTCGTTTTCGCCTCGGCCGTCTTCGTTCTCGGAACCGGCCGCGTGGCGTTCGCTCAGACGCCGAGAGCATTCCCGGACACGACGGGACGCATTGGGATCTTCAACGATCAGATCACCGGCCTCGGCGGGCTTACGGAGGCCCAGGTCCGTTTCGCCGCGACTCATTACGTCGGAACGCAGAAAATGACGCGGCGCGACGCGGACCGTCTTCGCGCCATTCGTCCCGAATTCCTGATCCTCCACTACCGCCTCGGGATCTCGCTCGGCTACCGCGCTCCCGATACGAGCTGCCGTCCCACGGGCGGGTTCATTTCGGTCATCGACGGCGACTGGGTCACGGAATGGCCCGGGGATGCGGCGGTGAAGGACGACTGGTTCTACAAATACGGCGGCCAGCGCGTCTTCAATTGCGATTGGGGCTGGTACCTCATGGACACCGACAACGCGGCCTGGCGTCAGGCATGGCTCGAGGCGGTCCTGCGGCAGCTCGAGGCCAACGACGACGACGGGCTTTTCGCGGACAGCGTCAGCGTCCCGAACGGATTCGGCGCGGACCGCTACACGCCTCCTCTGCCGCCGATCGACATCCCGTGGGAGGAAGGCTGGTCGCGCCGCATCGAGCGATGGCTGACGCTCGTCCGGTCTACCTTCGCCGGGCGGTACCGGCTCATTCCGAACGCCGGCGGCTGGGTGACCACCCGGGACACGACGGACTATTCGGCGGCCGACGGAGTGATGATCGAAGGCTTTTCCCGGTGGGGACCCGGCTCGGCCTTTGCGCCCGCCGATTGGAAGCTCCAGATGAACCGTATTCTTGGCCTCGAGAGGCAGAACAAGATCATCATCGCGCAGTCCTACCTCGGGGCGGCCGCCGACATCGAGTCACGGACTTTCTATCTGGCGAACTACCTCCTCATCAAAGGCGCACAGACCTATCTCAACATGGAGCTCTCCTCGGCGCCCGAGTGGTTTCCGGAGTACGAGCTTCCCCTGGGGCGGTACACGGAACCGATTCCCGGCGCGGTGGACGACCTCTTCCGCGCGCCCTGGGGCGTGTACGCGCGACGGTACGTCAACGGCTTGGCGCTCGTGAATCCGGGATCGACGACGCGCACGGTGCCGCTCGACCGCCTGTACCGGATCGTCACCCCGGCCGGCGGGGGGATCGTGCCGGCGGACGGAGACATCTCCTCGTGGCGGGTCAATCTGGCGCCCGTCACCTCCGTGACCCTCGGTCCCAATCGCGCGGCCGTCCTTCTCGTCTCCGGGGCGTCGGGCGATCTGAGCGGCGACGGCCGCGCGGACATCCTCTGGCGGCGGACGAACGGCGAGGACGCGATCTGGACGATGAACGGTCCCGCTGTGGTGTCGGCGTCCCCACTGCCGCCGGTGGCCGACGCGCGCTGGCAGATCGGGGCGACGGCGGACTTCGACGGCGACGGCAGTCCGGACATCCTGTGGCGCAACACGGCCACGGGGGAAAACGTGCTCTGGCTGATGAACGGCTCGTCGGTCACTTCCGCTCCCTCGTTGCCCCCGGTCTTCGACCCCGGCTGGCAGATCCGCGCCGCCGCGGACTTCGACGGAGACGGCCGTTCCGACATTCTCTGGCGCCACGCCGTGACCGGGGAGAACACGATCTGGCTGATGAGCGGGGCGACGTCCGTGAAGAGTGCCGTCCCCCTGCCGCCGGTCGCCGACACAGCCTGGCAGATCTTCGGGGCCGCCGACTTCAATGGAGACGGCGGTCCGGACCTCCTCTGGCGCCACGGGACGACCGGGGCCAACACGATCTGGGTCATGAACGGGACGGCGCCTGCCACGCCCGCCGCCGCGGCCGCGATGCCCCCGGTCTCGGACCGCGGATGGGAGATCGGAGGGGTCGCGGATTTCACGGGAGACGGGCGCCCCGACATCCTGTGGCGCCACGCCGCCACCGGAGAAAACACGATCTGGCAGATGAACGGGACGAGCGTGGTTGGAGCCATCGCCCTGCCGCCGGTCTCGGATCTCTCGTGGAGGATGTCGGGGCCGAGGTGAGAGAACCTGTCGGCTCTCAGCTGTCAGCTGTCAGTTCGGACTCCTGATTCCGTTCCTCTGGCATCGGTCTCGCTTCCCTTTCGGGAATGCCGCGATCCCCTGACGACGCGGAAACCGCGCCAACGCCGGAGCTGCTGACTCGGACCATTCCCTCGTCGGGAGAGACCGTGCCGGGGGTCGGCATCGGAACCTGGCGAACTTTCGACGTGGGGGACTCCGCCGCCGAGCGCCTGCCGATCCAGAAAATTCTGCGCCGCTTCGTCGAGAGGGGCGGACGGGTCATCGACACGTCCCCGATGTACGGCCGCTCCGAAGAGGTGGTCGGGGAGCTCACCGCGGACATTCCGGGATCCAGACTCTTCGTCGCCACGAAGGTCTGGACGCGCGGCCGCCCGGCCGGCATCGAGCAGATGGAGCGCTCGTCGTCGCTCCTCGGTCGAACGCGAATCCCTCTCGATCTGATACAGGTCCACAACCTGCTCGACGTGGAGACCCATCTTCCGGTGCTGCGGGAGTGGAAGCGGCAGGCGCGAATTCGCTATCTCGGCATCACGCACTACACCTCGAGCGCCCATCGGGACGTCGAGGCCGTCCTCCGGCGCGAGGCGCTCGATTTTCTTCAGATCAACTATTCGCCCGTCGAACCGGAAGCCGGCGGGCGGCTGCTGCCCCTGGCCGCGGACCGGGGCGTCGCGGTCATCGCCAATCGCCCGTTCGGCGGGGGAGGGCCGCTGCGCCGCGCGGCCGGCAAACCGCTCCCGCCCGTCGCTCGGGAGCTCTCGTGCACCTCCTGGCCGCAGCTCTTCCTGAAGTGGATCCTCGGAGATCCGGTCGTGACGTGCGCGATCCCCGCTACGAGCCAGGTGCGTCACCTGGACGAGAGCCTGGACGCGGCGAACGAGTCGCTCCCGAATGAGCGCCAGCGAAATGAAATCGTGCGAGCGGTTGGGATGCTGTGAGAAGGGCTTGGAGCTCGGCGAGAAGCGCTCAACGGGGGGGCGGAAAAAGTCGGCTACTCGGTCTCGTCGATTCCCGACCTAGTTGACCGCGGGGTACCGCGGCCGTCTCGCTCCCGTTGGTCGCTCGGCTCCCGTTCCCCGTTTCCCGACTCCTCACGCCCCCCCTCAGGATCGCCAGGAGCGCGTCCGCTCTCACGGGCTTGACGATGTGGTGCGTAAATCCCCCGAGACTCGTCCGGCGCCGGTCTTCTTCCTGGCCGTAACCCGTGAGGGCCACGAGAAGAATCCTTTCGGAGCCGGGCTGCTCCCGGAGGCGGCGGGCGACTTCATAGCCGTCCATCCCGGGAAGGCCGATGTCGAGAATCACGACGTCGGGACGAAATTCTCGCGACGCCTCGAGCGCCGCAGGGCCGCTGTAGGCCGCGTGAACGGCGTGGCCGTTGAGCTCCAGAAGCCGCGCGAGTCCGTCCGCGGAATCGACGCTGTCGTCGATCACCAGGATTCGAAGGGAGGGTCCCTGCTTAGAGGCGAGCCCCGCTTCGGCCAGGTCCGGCGGCGCGGCGCGAGCGAGCGCCGGCAGCCACACGACGATCTCCGCGCCCCGTCCGCGGCCCTCCGAGAACGCCTGCACGCGGCCGCCGTGCAGCTCCACGAGACTTCGCACCAGAGTGAGCCCGAGGCCGAGTCCTCCCTCGGGCCGGTCGAGCGAGCGGTCCTCCTGCACGAAGACGTCGAAGACACGGGGCAGGAGGGCAGGATCGATTCCGCGGCCTGAGTCGCGCAGGCGGATGACCGCTTCCTCTCCTTCCCGCGCCGCGGTGAGCGAGATCTTCGCGCCTTCCGGGCTGAACTTGGAAGAGTTGTTGAGGAGATTCGCGACGACCTGCGCCAGCCGGTTCAGATCGGCGTTCACCCACAACGCCTCGAGAGGGAGCGCCGTCGAGACCTCCTGCGACTCCAGTCGAGAGTCGGCTCGGTCAGGTCCCGCGAATTGAGAATCTGGACTGCGTTCGTGATCGCGCCCAGTGGATTTCGCAGCTCGTGAGCGAGCATCGCCAGAAACTCGTCCTTGCGGCGCGCCGCCTGTCGCAGCTCCGCTTCCGCCGCCTTCCTCTCGGTGATGTCTCTCGTGAAACAGCGCGTGTGGACGAACTCGCCGTCGACGAATTTACCGTTCGAAAAGATCGAGACTGTCCGGAACGAGCCGTCCTTGCAACGAAGCCGCGCTTCGTGGTTCCGCAGAGTCTCATTCTTGACGAGGCGCTCCAGGATCTCGGCGATGACGTGCCCGTCCAGATGAAACTCGCTGATGTGGTGCCCGACGTATTCCTCCCGGGAGTACCCGAGCATCTCGAGCTCCGCGCGATTCGCCCAGAGGATGCGGCCGTCGGCCCCCACCCAGTGCAAGGCGACCGCGGCGTTCTCCACGAAATCCTCGAGCTCCTGCGTGCGGGCGATGAGCTCCGATTCCATCCGCTTGCGCTCCCCGATGTCGCGCAGGACCGAGACGTGACGCCCGGGAGCGATCTCCGCAACCGCGGCGAATTCGACGAACCGAATCTGGCCATCAGGCCGCAGCAGCCGGAATTCCCCGCGGATGTGCTTCTGACGCCGGAACTCTGCCCAGCCATCCTGAATGTCATACCCGGGCTCGCAGAAGTCGGCGATTCGCCGCCCCAGGATCTCCTCGCGCGGAATACTCAGGAGGGCGGCGGCCGCCGGGTTCGCGTCGACGTAGCGCCCTTCGTCATCGGTCACAAGGATCGCGCCGAGCGCCCCCGCGAAAATGGCGCGAAGCTCGCGCGCCGTCAGATCGGCCGCCACTTCGGCGGGCACCGGAACGCTCGCCGGTGTTACCGGCACGAGAAAAGGAACGTCCGTTTCCATCGGTTTGGGTGGCGCTTCCCGGCCTGTCCGAAAATGCCGCGGGACTCGGTACGTTGCCGTACCGTTTTCCGGCCCCGGGCGTTCTAAGTTGCGCCGAGTGCTGCCCCCAGGCCGAGAGCTCGACACCACGCTGTCCCTCCTCTTGAACGGAGAGACCCGGCGCAATCCGCCGGCGTACTCGACGAGCCCCCTCGCGGCCGATCGCCTCCTGCGCCGCATGTCCCGCCAGGGCATTTCCGCCCGCGTCGAGGAGTGGGGAAATCTCTGGTACTGCACGCTTCTGCAGGACGATTCCCGTCTCTCCTCCGGCAGCGGCGAGACGCGTCCGCTCGCGATCTCGCGCGCCGTCCTTGGGTGCCGTTTCGGCATCCCGCCGCCGCCGAAGGCCGCCGCGCCGTTGAGAAGCGAGCGCCTGGTCGCGCGCGCGGGGTTGGACGACTCGCGGCAGTGCGAGGTCTGCGGAAGTCCCTTGAATCCCGCCCGGTCGCGCGCGACCCTCCGCCGCATCTGCAACGTCTGCAGCTGGAAGCGGGACAAGCAGCGTCTCGCGGAGCCCCGGCTCCCGCAGCCCGAGGTGAATCGGCGAGGTCCTTCCGCCAGTTGACACTCACCCCGGCGGCCGCGCCGGGTCCCTCGTGAGACCATTCGACATGCTTCGGGACCGGCCGATTCGCGTCTGTCCCGTTGCTGTCCTTCTGGCCGGTTGTATCGCTTGTCCGGGAACGCTCCTGGCGTTCGAGCCTCCTTCTCCCTCCGCGTTCCGCTCGGCTTTCGAGGCGCAGTTTCCAAAAGCGGACGCCAACGGACCCGCGCTCGACCTCGAGTCTCTTGCCGCGCCGATGGGGATCGACCTTGCCCCGAAGGACGCGGCAAAAAGGGTGCGTCCGACGGAGGAGCAGGCGGCGGCCTACGTCGGGCCGGGAGGATACCTGGACGGGCAGTTGATGGGCGCCGATGAGCGCATCGCGGCGCCGCCCGCCACCGTGGACCGATTCCTGGAGGATCACGCGAGCGCGCTCGACGGCGTGAAGTCTCTTCTTCTGCGGAGCGAGCCGCGGTGGGAGATGGACGTCACCATCGGACTGCGCGGCCCGATGGCGAACGTTCTCGGACACATCCGGCTTCAGCGTCTCCTTCTCACGCGGGCACTTCTGGAAGCGAGGGCCGGCCAGCCGGACGACGCCGTTCAGACGCTCGAAGCGTCGTGGCGTCTGAACGAGTCGCTCGCCTCGCGGCCCGACTTCTTGAGCCATCTCATCGTCCTCGCCGTCGCGAGACTCCAGGTCGGAGTCCTCCGAAAGGTGGACTCGCCGGCGTACGGGTGGTCCGGCCGGCTCCGTGACGGCAAGCTCTTCGCGGGCTACCTGACGGCGCTTCAGAACGAGTTCTGGTGGAATCCGGACCATCGCGATCTGACTGGGGAGGACGGAATCGTGGGACGGGTCTGGAGAAATCTCGCCGAGCGGCTCCAGGGCGGGGACGTCTGTCGATGGACCGTGGCGTCCGTAAACGACGCCTGGTTCCAGGCTTTCGCGAGCGAGTTCCCCGATGAGGAGCTCCGGATAATGGACATCACCGCAATGTCCAACCTGAAAGACGGCTTTTTCCGCTGGAGGCGATATCTCATCGACGCGGAGCTCACGGACCTCATTCTCGACGCGCGCGCCGAGCGGGCCGCCTCGCGCCGGCACGACTGGCCGGCGAAGCTCCTGACAGTGGGCCGGGGAGTCTGCTCCGAAGGCAACTGGTCCTACCGGGCCGCGCCCAATGGAACGGCCACAATCGCCCTCGAGAGCGACGCGGGCGAGCCCGGATCGTCACCGGTGAGGCTGCCTCTGGCATTCACGGCGGGCACTCCCGCGGCGCCGCGAAGGACGCCGATGCGAGGCCCGAATCCGGTTTTCTAGAAAGACGCCGGTCGATGGCGCTCGGGGGGCGGGAGCAGAAGGGAGCAGGAGGGAGCGGAGGCTAGGACCAGGCTAGGACCTCGTTTTCCGTTCGTCGATTCCCGTTCTGGTTGACCGCGGAGTACCGCGCCCGTCTCGCTCCCGTTGGTCGCTTGGCTCCCGTTTCCCGTTTCCCGGCCCCAGGTACCGCCCAAGCCAGCCGAGCACCTCGCCGTACCAGTGCTTCGAGTTCTGAGGCTTCAGGACCCAGTGGTTCTCGTCAGGATACGAGACCAGCCTCGCCGGGATTCCTTTCGCGGTGAGCACGCCGTAGAGCTCGAGCCCCTGAGTCAGCGGGACCCGGAAATCCTTCTCGTTATGGATCACCAGCATCGGCGTCTTGAAATCCTTCGCGTACCGGTTGGGGCTCCAGCGCTCGACGTTCTCGAGATTCGTCCAGGGGTATCCGCCGTACGAGTGCTGCCGCCCGAACGTGTCGTCAGACGCGGACTGTCCCAGCAGGTCGTACACGCCGGCGTGGCTCACCAGGGTCGCGAACCGATCCGTGTGGCCCTCGATCCAGTCGACGAGGTACCCGCCGTAGGAGCCTCCCGCCGCCGCCATCCGCGAGGCGTCGACGTTGCCCTGGCCGATCAGGAAGTCCGTCGCGTTCATCACGTCGGTGAACGGCTTATCGGCATGCGCGCCCAGGATCGACTCCAACCAGGGCTGACCGAAGCTCGAGGAACCGTGGAAGTTGACCATCGCGACGATGTATCCGGGCGCGGCGAACGCGTGCGCATTCCAGCGGAAGTTGAACGCGTCGCCGAAGGTCCCGATCGGGCCGCCGTGGACGAGCTGAACGAGCGGATATTTCCGAGAAGCGTCGAAGCCCGGCGGATAGACGACGAACATCTGCACCGGGTCGCCGCCGGCGCCAGAAAACGTGAACTCCCGGACTTCGCCGAGATCCCAGGAGGACACGCGCGCCTCGTTCGTCGTCGTGAGTGTGCGGATGTTGTTCCCGTCGAGCCCGACGACGGCGAGCTCCGGCGGCCGCGAGATCGTGCTCGACGCGATCACCGCGCGTCCGTCACGGGTCGGCTCTGCGGCCGCGACCGTCCCGCCCCGGTAGACGAGCTGAGGCGTTCCGCCCGCGGCGGCGATCGTGTAGAGGTTGCCGCGAGCGCGGACCTCTGCCCTCAGCAGCAGGCGCTTGCCGTCCGGAGTCCAGCGCCAGGCGCCGGCGGAGTCCGCCCACGCCTCGGTCAAGACGCGCGTCCTGCCCGTCGCGAGATCGAGGATCGCGAGCCGGACACGGTCCGGCCAGTCCTCCGCCCGGACGCGCAGCCCGTAGGCGATGCTCTTTCCGTCCGGGCTGAAGACGGGGTCGGTGTCGTCGCCCGCGTTCGAGGCGGTCAGGTCCCTCACCTCGCCGCCGGCAGTCGGAACGGAAAACAGGTCGGGGTTCACCGTCGCGTAGGGCTCGGACGACGCGTTTGCCTGGAACACGATGGTCGACCCGTCCGGCGAGATGTCGTAAGAGCCGGCACCCGTCTGGAAATCGAAGAGGCGCCGGGAGCCCGGAGTCAGGTCGGTCGCCTTGCGGGTGTCGAGGTCGATGAGAAACAGATGGGGGAACTCGCCGTCGGTCAGCCATCGGTCCCAGAACCGATACAGCCGGTTCTCGGTCACGTGCGCCTTGACCTTGTTCTTTTCGCGGGCCTCGAGCGCCTTGCGCGTGTCGGCCGGCGATTCAGAGCCCGCGATGACGTGAGACACAACGACGACGCGCTTTCCGTCCGGCATCCATTTCGGCTCGGAGACGCCGAGAGGAAGGTCGGTGACCCGTTCCGGCTCGCCACCGTCGACGGCGATCACGTAGAGCTGCGCGGCCTTGTCGTCCTCCCGTTTGGAGACGAAGGCGATCCGCCGGCCGTCCGGACTCCACGCCGGGGAAGAATCCGACGCCTTGTTCGAGGTGAGCCGGCGCGGCCGTCCTCCCGCGAGCGGAACGATCCAGAGGTCTCCGTTTCCGCGGTTTTCCTCGACCTCGTACGTCGTGACCGTGTAGACGACCAGCGTGCCGTCGGGCGAGAGCGCGGGCGAAGAGACACGCTGGACGGCCCAAAGCTCGTCGGCCGTGAAAGGTTTCTTCTCCGCGAGCGCGGTCGCCGAAAGCGTCGACACGAGAACGCCGATAACGCCCCACAGCCGCGGCTGAGCCATCGAGACCTCCTGACTACCTTTCGTGAGGAGGGACGAATTCTGCCACGCCCTGGCGAACGGGGATCCGCTGAGAGCTGACAGCTGACAGCTAGCCCCTCTTCTTCCCCGTGATTTCCGCGAAGAAGGCCCGGCTGTCGACGGGCCGCCCGAGAAACCGTTCCACCAGGATTCGAGCAGGCTCTTCGCCGCCACGCGCCAGGATCGTCTTCCGATACCGCAGCCCCACCTCGACGTTCATCAGGTCGTCTCCGTAGGCGGAGAGCATGTCCAGCGCCAGGACCTCGGCCCACATGTAGCCGTAGTACCCCGCCGCGTACCCGTCGGCGATGTGAGCGAAGGTCCCCGGAAACGACGTCCCCTCTTCGTAGCCCAGAGAAGTGGCGCCCTCCATCCGTTTCCAGGTCTCGAGTGCGCCCTCCGGTTTCTCCCCGGCGAGCGCCATGTCGTAGTCCGAATAGAGGAGCTGCCGCGCGTAGAGGATTCCCTGCCCGAAACGCCTCGCCGCGTCGAGCCGCTCCACGAGCGCCGGGTCGATCGGCGGGCATTCCGGGCACGCGTCGCCGAGTGTGCGGAGGCTTTCGTAACGTCTGGCCCATTCCTCGTGGATCTGCGACGGCGCTTCGACGAAGTCGCGCTGCACCGACGTCCCGGCGTGCTGGTTGTACTGGGTCTCCGAAAGCACTCCGTGGAGCGTGTGGCCGAGTTCGTGGAAGAACGTCTCCAGCTCGTCGTGGGTGAATCCGCTGCGGTCGAAGTTCGCGACGAGCACGGAGATGGGAGTGCGGCCGGACTTGCGGCTCACGCCCCGAACGGGCCACGCCGCCGCGTGCTTGAACTTGCCCTCGCGCGGGAACAGATCCATGTAGAAGCCGCCGAGCAGGTGCAGCGTCCCGGCCTCCCTCACGTCGAAATAGCGGGCGTCCGGATGCCAGAGGGGCACGACGACGCGCTCGAAGCGGACCTGGTACAGCCGCTCGCAGATGCCGAGGACCCAGTCGATCGTCCGCTCGATGGGAAAGAACTTTCGCAGCTCTTCCTGGTCGACCCGATAGCGGAGCTCCCGGACCCGCTCCGTGTAGTAGGACAGATCCCACCGGTGGAGGCGCGTCTCGCCGGCCGGCGTTCCCGTCCGCTCCGCCTTCATCGCGCGCAGGTCGGCGAGGTCCCTCTCTTGCGCGCCCGCGACGACCTCCCGCACGTCGTCCAGAAACCGCCGCACGGTCTCCGGATTCTCGACCATGCGGCGCCGCGTGACGTAGTGGGCATAGCTGTCGACCCCGTAGAGCCCGGCGAGCTCGCGGCGGAGGCGGACCATCTCGTCCAAGAGCGGGAGGTTCTCCGGCGTGCCGCGGTTGGTGTACGCGACGTAGTACCTTCGGCGGGCCGCTTCGCTTTCCGCGTTTGCCATGAAGGGCACGTATTCGGGAGAGTCGAAGCCGACCACCGCGTTTCCCGCCGAGTCCCGTTCGACGCGGTCGAGCCAGGCCTGGGGCAGGCCGGCGGTCTCCTCCGGGCGGAACGTAACCCTGGCCTCGTTCTCGCGGATGTGCTTCTCGAAGTCCTGCGCGATCTGGCTGATTCTTTCGTCGATCTCCCGCACGCGCCGCCGCTTTTCGGGAGGCAGGGACACGCCGCTGTCCTCGAAGGACTCGAGCAGGTCCTTCTGAAGCTGAGCCTGGGCGGGGGAGGCGGGACGGACCGCGCGAACGCGCTCGTAGAGCTTCTCGTTCTGAAAGATCTCGCTCTCGAAGCTCGAGAGCTCGATCATCACGGCGTCCGCCGCGTCGCGGACTCTCCTGTCGGGGTGCACGTTGTTGAGAATCGAGATGGGACCGGTGACGTCCTCGAGCGCGATCGAATCGCGGTCCCATTGCTCGAGGACGTTCTCGGGAGAGACGGCCTCGAGCGGAATCTCCTCCATTCTCGCGACCCGCTCCCGCGCGGCGCGGAGGGCCTCGCGCCAGGAGGCCGTCAGGGTCACGTCGTCGAGGATGGGGATCGTGATGCGTTCCGGGGTCGGAGGGGACATTCGGTGGTGGAAACTAACCGAAATCGGGCGGTTCGTCCTCAGTTTTCATTTTTCGGTCATCCCGACGCCTGCTATCGTCCGCGCATGCGCGTTCGGCTGGTCTCGGGCTCGCACTTCGCCGCGGCGCACCGGCTTCACAGGGAGGCCTGGGACGACGAGACAAATCGCCGCGTCTTCGACAAGTGCAACAATCCCAATGGACATGGACATACGTATGAGCTCGAGATCACGGTCGAAGGCGACATCGACCCGGAAACGGGGTACGTCATGGATTTCGGGGAGTTGAAGCGCACGGTCGAGGACGCCGTGATCCGAAAGGTCAACCGGCGCCACCTGAACTACGACGTGGCGTTCCTGTCGGGCGTGAATCCGACGGCGGAGAATATCGCCGTCGCCATCTGGGGGCAGCTCGAGGGCCGCGTCGCCCCCGCCAGGCTCGTCCGCGTCAGTCTGAACGAGACCGCGAAGAACCGCGTCATCTACGAGGGCCCGCGGCCGTCCGCCGCCGGCGCCGGGAGCCCGATGTGAGCGCGCTGCCTCCCGCGGATCCGGGGCGGCGGCGCCTGACGCGGTCGAGCCGGCACCGGATGATCGCGGGCGTCTGCGGAGGACTCGCCGAATATTTCGGCATGGACGTCACCCTGGTGCGCGTCCTCTATGTGAGCGTCTCGATCGTCTCGGCGGCGTTCCCGGGCATCCTCGCGTACATCGTCCTCATGTTCGTGATGCCCCGGGCGGACGCCGCCGCCCCGTGACCCGGCCGCGCATCCTCGTCACCAACGACGACGGCATCTTTTCCGAGGGCATCGAGCGGCTGGCCGCCGCGCTCTCGGAGGTCGGCGAAGTCGTCACGGTGGCGCCGGACCAGGAGCGGAGCGCCGCCGGCCACTCGCTGACTCTGCAGCACCCGCTCCGCGCCAGGCTCGTCGGGCCCGAACGCTGGTCGGTCGACGGCACCCCGACCGACTGCGTCAACTGGGGCGTTCTCCACCTGCTGAAGAACGACCGCCCGAAGCTCCTCTTCTCGGGGATCAACCTCGGCCTGAACCTCGGCGACGACGTCACGTACTCGGGCACCGTGTCGGCCGCGTTCGAGGGCACGATCCTCGGCGTGCCCTCCGTCGCGATCTCGCAGGAGATCGAGACGGGATTCTCCTTCGACGCGGCGGCGGACTTCGCGCAGCGCATCGCGCGGCGGCTGCTGCAGGAACCGCTGCCCGCCGGAACGCTCGTCAACGTCAACGTGCCCGCGGGCGCGATCCGCGGCGTGCGGGTGGCACGGCTCGGAAAACGGCGTTACGGGGAAGCCGTCATCGAAAAGCAGGATCCGCGGGGACGCCCCTACTACTGGATCGGGTCCACCATCCCGGAAGGGGACCTGGAGGACGGAACGGACATCGCGGCGGTCGCCGAGAAGTGGATCTCGATGAGCCCTCTCCACCTGGATCTCACGGACTACCGATCCATCGAGGCTCTGGAAACAGTGGCGAAGAACCTGGGCGTCTGAGGCTTATTTTTCGATTCCGCGGAGTACCGCGTCCGTCTCGCTCCCGTTGGTGCTCGGCTCCCGAGTCCCGATTCCCGGCTCCGGCTTCCGTAGTTGACCGCGGAGTACCGCGGCCGTCTCGCTCCCGTTGGTCGCTCGGCTCCCGGCTCCGTCCCCCCGTCAATACCCGAGCACTTTCCTCGCGGCCTCCACCACCTTCTCGCTGTTCGGCAGGGTCGCCCGTTCGAGGATCCGGTTGAATCCCACGGGCGTGAAGGTCGAACCGACGCGGCCGATCGGCGCGTCGAGGTAAGAAAACAGCCGTTCCTGGATCTGCGAGGCGATCTCTCCGCCGAATCCCCCGTGCACCTTGTCTTCGTGCGCGACGAGAACGCGGCTGGTCTTGCGGACCGATTTTTCGACCGCCTCGTGGTCGAGCGGAACCAGGGATCGGAGGTCGAGGACCTCGACGGACCGCCCTTCCCTCTCGAGCGTCTGGGCCGCTTCCAGCGCGAAATGGACCGGCGTGCCGTACGCCACGATCGTCAGGTCTTTTCCTTCCCGGCGCACACGGGCCTTCCCGAACGGCACGGCGAATTCCTTCGGGACGTTCGCCCGCGCCATCGGGTTGTTGTAGAGAAACTTCGGCTCGAGAAAGACGGTCAGTCCGCGGGAGCGGATCGACGTGCGCAGCAGCCCCGCCGCGTCGTCGGCGAACGCGGGGTAGACCACGCGGAGACCGGGAAGCGTCGTCAGCCAGCCCTCGATGTTCTGCGAGTGGTACAGCCCGCCGCCGATGTACCCGCCGGATGCGAGCCGCAGAGTGACGTTCGGGACGAACTTTCCGTTCGTTCGCCAGTACTCGTGCGACATCTCGACCATCTGCTCCGCCGCGGGCCAGAAATAGTCCGCAAACTCGGCCCCTTCGACGACGATGCGAATCTTCTCGTCAAAGCGCGAGAATCCGTCGGCGGTCCCGGTGATGAAGTCCTCGGCGATCGGCCCGTTGAAGACGCGCTTGACTCCGAACTCCTGCTGCATTCCCTTGGTGACGTTGAACACGCCGCCCTTGTCCCGGTACGCAACGTCCTGCCCCCAGATGTACGTGTCCGGGTTGCGGCGGAACTCGGCCTTCAGCGTGTCGTTCAAGGCCTGCACCAGTGTCTGCGGATCGCCGGTGCCGTCGGGCAGCCCCTCCGGCCACGCGTCCGGCGTCCACGGCTCGGGGACGACGTAGTCGAAGATCGAGGCCGGGTCGGGGTCGGGCGCGAGCTTCGCCCGGTCCGCCGCCTCGTCGTAAATCTGCTGGTTGTGAGCTTCGATCGCCTCGAGGTCTGCCGCCGGGACGAGGCCGTTCTCGACCAGCGCCCGCCGGAAGCGGGGAAGGGGATCCGCCGCGCGCGCGGCCGCGAGCTCCTCGGGGGTCCGGTAGAGCTCGTGCCGGTCGGAGTTGGAATGGGAATGGATCCGCACCACGACGGCGTGGACGATGGCGGCACCCGCTCCGGATCGCACGTACTCGACCGCTTCCCGCATCGCGCGGAACGCGGCGAAGACGTCGAGCCCGTCGCAGTGGATGATGCGGAGGTTCGGAAAGCCCGTGAAGTTGTCGGAGGAGTACTGGTTCGCCGTCTGGTCCTGCTTCGGGACCGAGATCCCATAGCCGTTGTCCTGCACGACGAAAACGACGGGGAGCTTCTCGCGGGTGGCGCCGTTGACGGCCTCGTAGAAGTACCCCTCGGACGCGGAGGACTCTCCGATCGAGCAGTACACGATCGCGTCGCTTCCGTAGGTTTTCACGGCGCGCGCGAGACCCGCCGCGTGCTGCGCGTGGTTGGAGACCGCAGACGAGACGTTCTGGATCCCGATCTCCGGCTTGGCGAAGTGATTGGACATGTGCCGGCCGCCGGACGCGACGTCCGTCGCCTTCGACATCCCGTTCAAGAGAATTTCCTCGGCGGTCATTCCGGCGGCGAGACAGGTCGTGAGGTCACGGTAGTACGGGAAGAGAAAGTCCCGGCCGGGCCGGAACGTCATGCCGAGCGCGAGCTGGATGCCGTCGTGGCCGGCGCACGGCGCGTGATAGCTCCACCCGAGCCCCTGCTTCAGATAGTTCGGCGCCTTGTCGTCCAGCACCCGTCCGAGGTGCATCACGCCGTACCATTTCTTGAGCTCTTCACGGGAGACGTCGGTCCGGGGGACGTCTGAAACCCGATCGAGCTCCGCGGTGTGTTCGGTCAAGGGCTTCCTCCGCTGTCTGCGAGAACAGGTATTCTAACGGCGGCCTCCGCCAAATCCTTCCTTTTCTTCCGGCACAACCGCCCCTAAAATGAGGCAGATGCCCTCCAATTCCGTCCGGTCTCCGGCGGCCTCCCGCGAGGAGTCCGCCCGGCGCGAAATGGTGGAGCGTTTCGTCGCGCCCCGGGGAGTCGACGATCCCCGCGTGCTCGCCGCCATGCGTGAGCTGCCGCGGCACCTGTTCGTCCCCGAGCCGCTCCGGGGGAAGGCCTACGGCGATCACTCGCTTCCGATCGGGTTCGGCCAGACGATCTCTCAGCCGTACGTCGTCGGAATCATGACGTCACGCCTCGCGATCGAGCCGGGCCACAAGGTGCTCGAGATCGGAACCGGGTCCGGATATCAGACCGCGGTTCTGTCCCGGCTGGCCCGGACCGTGTACTCGCTCGAGCGCCTGGACGAGCTGGCGCGCCGGGCCTCGGCGCTGCTGCGGCAGCTCGGCTGCCAGAACGTTTCGGTGAAGGCGTTCGACGGGACGTACGGGTATCCGGCCGCCGCGCCGTACGATCGGATCCTCGTCACCGCCGGCACGGACGAAGTGCCGGAACCGCTTCTCGCGCAGCTCGCCGTCGGGGGCCGCCTCGTGGTGCCCATCGGGCCGCCCGAACGCCAGCGGATCCGCGTCGTGCGCCGCCGCAAGACCGACTTCGCGCAGGAGGATGGCGAAGCGGTCGTCTTCGTGCCTCTGGTCGGAAAGTTCGGACGCGCGGGAATCCCGGGTTGACGGAGATCGCCCGCCGCGCCATCGTCTCCGGCCGGGTCCAGGGGGTCGGGTTCCGAGCCTTTGCCCGGCGCGCCGCGCACGATGCGGGAGTGCGGGGCTGGGTGCGGAATCTCTCCGACGGCCGGGTCGAGACCGAAGTGGAAGGGGAGGACGCGGCGGTGGCCCGCTACTTCGAGAAGCTCCGCCGGGGGCCGCTCGTCGGCTCGGTCTCGTCGCTCGCCGAGGAGGAGCTTCCCGCGCGCGGTTTCCAGGGTTTCGAGATCCGGTCGTGACGGAGAGCGACGGCGGCGCCGCTCTGCGGGCGCTGGTGCGCGACGTGCCGGACTTCCCCTCGCCGGGAATCCTGTTTCGCGACATCACCCCACTGCTCGCGTCTCCCGAGGCATTCGCCCGCGCGATCCGGGAGATGGCCGAGCCCTGGAAGGCGTTGCGGCCCGCCAAGATCATCGGTATCGAGGCGCGCGGCTTCATGTTCGGCGCCGCACTCGCGCGCGAGCTGTCCGTCGGATTCGTTCCGGTCCGCAAACCCGGGAAGCTTCCTCGCGAGACGGTCCGCGCCAGCTACGGCCTCGAGTACGGGACCGACACCCTCGAGATCCACCGGGACGCCTGCGCGCCGGGAGAGCGGGTGGTGATCGCCGACGACGTCCTCGCCACCGGGGGAACGGCCGAGGCGGCGTGCCGGCTCGCGGAGGCCCTGGGAGCGGAGATCCTGGGCGTCGCCGTCTTCATCGAGCTCGCGGCGCTCGGCGGGCGGGCGCGGATCAACCCGCGGCCCGTGGAGTCGGTGCTGGTATTATGAACAATCTCCACGATCGCACACCCGCAGGGGACGAGAGTCCGGCATGACGGCTGAAAAGATCCTCATAGTCGACGACGACGAGGACATTCTGCTGATCGTTCAGACGATCCTCGCCTCCGCGGGGTACTCCGCCATGACGGCCCACAACGGGCGCGAAGGCGTCGACATGGCGCTCGAACTGCGACCCGACCTCATCCTCCTCGACGTGATGATGCCGGAGCTCTCGGGGTGGGAAGTCTGCACGACGTTGAAGAACGCCCCGGAGACGCGGCAGATCCCGATCGCGATGCTCACGGTGAAGAGCGAGATCCGCGATCTCATCACGGGGATGCAGGTCGGCGCCGACGACTACATCACCAAGCCGTTCACGCGGCGCAAGCTTCTCTCGACGGTCCGCAAGCTGCTCGACGACCGCGGCGAGGAAGTGCCCGCGTACATCCCCTCCGAGAACGAAGAGGTCCGGTTCAAGAACCTCCTCTTCGACGGCGTCACCGAGCTCCCGACGGTCCCGATCATCATCGACGCGTTGCGCGACCGGCTTCTGGACAATCGCGATCTCGGCGTGCTGTTCATCGACGTCGAGCAGTACAGCCACATCGAGGAGACGTACGGCTGGGAGGTCTTCGACGCGCTGCTCCGGCACACGGGCAAGGCGCTCCGCAGGATGCTCGGCACCGTTTTCGCGACCGAGGACTTCGTCGCGGTCAACCGCGCGGGCGGCTCCGACTTCTACGTCTTCACGACCATGGAGTCGGGCGAAGACGCGTTCTCGCGGCTGCAGCGCAAGGCGCGCCAGGTGGAGGAGTCGCTGCGCGGATCCCTCGACGAGGTCTTCGGCTCTCGCATCCACAAGCGGATCGGCGTCTTCGTCGGGTACGCCGTCATCCATTCCAATCCGCAGATGCGCGTCGAGCGGCTCGTCTATCGCGCGCTCCGCCAGGCGATCGCGATCGCGACCACGAAGGAAGAAGAGCGTCAGACGATGCTGCGCGAGACGTTCCAGGAGATCCTGCGCAAGCGGCGCATCCGCACGGTCTACCAGCCGATCTTCGATCTGAACACGATGGAGCTGCACGGGCACGAGGCCCTGGCCCGCGGCCCCATCGAGACCGCCTTCGAGAGCCCCGAGCTGCTCTTCCAGTTCGCCGGCGATCACGAAGCGATCTGGGAGCTGGAGCAGCTCTGTATCGAATCCTCCGCTACGCACTACCAGAGCGCGCCGGGCGGGCACCTCTTCATCAACGTCGAGGCGGACTCGATCACCGCGCTGACGACCCGCAAAGAGACGCTCGAGCCTCTGCTCAACCTCAAGCAGCGGGTCGTCATCGAGGTCACCGAGCGGTCCGCGATCCGCGACATTCCGGTGTTTCGCGAGGCGCTGGCCGCCCTTCGGGACAAGGGCTTCCAGATCGCCATCGACGACGCGGGCTCCGGGTACGCGTCGCTCCAGTCGATCGCCGAGCTGCGCCCGAACTATCTGAAGGTCGCCAACACGCTGATCACGGGCCTGCACGCCGACACGATCAAGCGCGACGTGGTCGAGATGCTCGTCAACCTCGCCCGCCGGATCGACGCCACGTGTGTTGCGGAGGGCATCGAGACCCCCGAGGACCTCGAGGAATGCCGCCGGCTCGGCATTCCGTACGGCCAGGGCTTCTACCTCGGCGTTCCGGAGGAGATCCCCGCGACGGGACCCGCCCGGGACTTCGTCCGCGTGAAGTGACGAGTCCGGATCACCCCGCGCGGCGGGACGCCGAGCGCGGGAGAGCCGCGTGAGCGGAGCGCCGCCGCCCGGCGGAGCGGGAGCCGGCCGCCTTCCCGGTCCCATGGACGCCTCGGGGATCATCGCCGTGCGGACGGGATTTCTTCGGATGTCCCGCCGCCTTCGAAAGGCCCCGAAGCGACCGCGCCCGCCGTGGGCGTTGTCGCTCGGGCTCCTCGCGCTCGCCGCCGGCGTGGGGTTCGCCGCGACGGTGCACCGGCGCTCCCTCGAAAGGGAATTCGCGGAGTCCGTGCGGCGGAGCGCCGCGGTACCCGCGGACGTCAAGCGGCTGCGGCACGAGCTCGCCGATTCCGAGGCGGACGCGAAGACCCTCGGGGCGCAGCTCGACTCGCAGCTGAAGTACCTCGAGAGCGTCAAGAGCGAGGACTTCTTCATCGTCCTCGACACGGCGAAGAAGCGCTTCCGCTTTCAGTACGGCGACCGCGTGGTCCGGGAGTCGGCGGCGGAGCCCGGCCTCTCGAAGACGATCGAAGCGGGGAAGCGCCGATGGACGTTCCCGCCGCTTTCGGGCGCGTACTCCATCCGCGAGAAGCTCCAGGGCGCCGACTGGGCGCCTCCCGCCTGGGTGTATGCGATGAACCGCACCCCGGTTCCCGACCCGCTCCCGCGGATCGAGAACGGCCTCGGAAAGTACGTGATCGTTCTCTCTGGTGACGCGGTGATCCATTCGCCGCCTCCGGCAGGCAGCCCGTTGAAGGGCGCGAAGCCGGGCTCGTTCCTCGTGCCGGAGAAAGACCTCGCGGCGATCTGGAAGCGGGTGGGTCCGCGCACCCGCGTGTACGTGTTCTAGAGAGGAAGGGCAGACGTGAAATTCCGGCTCGGCTTCCTCGGCGCATGGGCGCTCTTCGTGATCGCGCTCGGCGCGGTGGCGTTTACCGCGACGGCGGAGATCGAAAACCTCCGCGACGCGCGCAAGCTCTCTCGTCTTCACGAGATCGACCGGATGATCGCCGCGCGCATGGGCGGCCGGTTCGACGAGCTGAAGAGCGCCGCGGAGGAGAGCGCCGCGCGGGTGTCGGACCTTCGCTCGAAGGTCGCGCGCACCGAGGTCCGCCTGGATGAGTCCGCCGACACGCCGCAGACCATCGTCATCTCGACCACCGAGAACAGGCTCTGGGTGCGGCAGGGCGGACAGACCGTCTTCCAGGCCATCTGCTCGACCGGCAAGGGCACGACGCTCGTCGAGAAGGGGAAGACGACGCTCTTCGAGACCCCGACCGGGCGCTTCAAGATCCGGTCGAAGGAGGAGAACCCTGTGTGGGTTCCTCCCGACTGGCACTTCGTCGAGGAGGCGCGCAAGAAGCGGGCGACGGTCGTGCGGCTCGAGCCGGGAGAGGCCGTCGACGCGGTTACGGGAGCGCCGATCCCGCCCGACCTCTCCCGCGCGGGCGGGGTCTGGTCCTGGGTCGAAGGAGGCGGCCGGCCGAAGAGGAAGATCCTGACGATCCGCAACGGGTCGGTGATCGAAATTTCGCCCGACGGCTCGACGAAGGAGCTCCCTCCCGGCCAGGTCATATCGGCGGGAAAGACCGTCGTGGTGCCGCCCGTCACGACCAGACAGCGGCGGTTCGACAAGGTCCTCGGGAAATACCGCCTGAACCTGGGCGGCGGGTACGCGCTCCACGGCACCCTCGCGACGGACCAGCTCGGGCGGAGCGTATCGCACGGCTGCGTGCGGCTGGCCGACCGGGACCTGGAGACGCTCTACGAGATGACGTCGGTCGGCGACCAGGTGATTATTTATTGAGTTGTCAGTCATCAGTTATCAGTTCTCAGTCGCCCGAAAAATAGATTTTCGGCCGCCAGGGTCCTGCCGGCGGGGCAAAAACTGACGACTGAAAACCGAGAAACCGAGGACCCTTTCCCCTTGCCTTTTTGCCCCCGATTTTGTACAGTTATGGTTCCTTGCCCAACCGATTCCGAATCGCCATTTCGGCGGCGCTTTTCTTCATTCTCCTTGGACGCCTCGCCGGAACGCCCTCTGGATTTGCGCCGCTTTCGACGCTGATCGGCACGTCGGGAAAGCTGCGTGCCGTCTTTACTCTGCCGGGCGAAGTCCCCGTTTCGGAGATCCCCGCGGAGCCCCGCGCGCCCGGGGTTTACGCGATGGACGCGGTGGGAGCCGCCGGGGCGGCCCTGCGCTGGATCGTGATGACGCCCTTCTCGGCGAAGGTCAACGGACGGATCGGTCTCTATCGGATGGGCCACTGGCCTTTCGAGAACCGCGCTCCCGAGGACCCCGCCTACGCCAGCCCGAGAGGATTCGTGCAGGTCACGCCGGACAATTTCGGCATGAAGGTTTCGGAGCACTTCGCGCTCGGCCAGTTCGTCACCAAGAACCAGCCCAACGTGTGGCCCAAGTACGTCGCCCTGCAGCCTCGGCTCCTCGACAAGCTGGAGCTGACGATCGCCGAGCTGAACCGCGAAGGCTATCGGGTCAAGGGCCTCTCCGTGATGAGCGGGTTCCGTACCCCCGATTACAACGAAGAGGGCGTGGGCGCGGGCGGCCGGTCCGGGGTCTCACGGCACCAGTACGGAGATGCCGCGGACGTCTATCCGGACGATCGGGGCCTGGGGCATATGAGCGACCTCAATCGCGACGGCCGGGTGAATCTCAAGGACGCGCACGTCCTCGCCCACGCCGCCGAGATGGTCGAGCTGTCGCACCCGGAGCTCACCGGCGGAATCGGGATCTACCCGGCCACGTCGGCGCACGGCCCCTTCGTGCACATCGACGCGAGAGGCAAACGCGCCCGCTGGGGCGCGTAGTCCGCTTCTCTCGTTTGCCGAAACCGGTCGCTCCTAACCCGGCTTCTCCCACACCGACAGATCCTGGTAGCCCGCGAGGCCGTGCTCCTCGAAGAGGCGGGGCGTCAGTTTCGCTCCCCAGACGCGCTCTACGCGGGATCGCGCCTCGAACGCGGCGTCGTCGTTGAACGTTCCCCCTCCGGGCGCGAAGAGAAATCCCCGCTCGTTCATCTCTCGATGCTGGTCGACGGTCAGGTCGGGCCGGGTGAAGGTGAGCACCGTCGATAGAGTCGACGCGATCAGGAGGCCGCCGGGGGAGAGCAGGCGGGCGAGTTCGCCGAGCCAGGCCGATTCCATCGCCTCGTCGAAGTGGGTGAAGACCGACACGGCATAGACGACGTCGAAGAAAGACGCGGCAAGATCCGTCGGGGGGAGACGCCCGCACGCCGCGAACCGGCCGGGCGGGTGGGACGCGCCGAGCCACCGGATCGCGTCGGCGTCGACGTCCACCCCGTGCAGCTCGACGGCGAAGCCCGAGCGCTCGACGTGGCGGGTGACTCTTCCGACGCCGCAGCCGAAGTCCAGCCATCGCGGGTACGCGCGGCCGGGACGCCGGCAGAGCTCGAACGCTCGCAGGACGTCGGCGGACGCCAGGGAACCCGCCCGCTCGAACTCTCGCCGGCCGCTCGTCAGCGACACGCGCGCCCGCAGCCGAGGAGGAGGGAGCCGTCGCGCCTCGTCCCGCAGGAGGTCGAAGGCGTCGGGAAACGCGTCCCGCAGGCGCACGGGACCCTCGCTCGCCCAGCGCCGCAACCGGCGGCGCCAGACGGCGGGGATGGCGTCCCGGACCCGGCGGCGGATCTCCCCGAGGACGCCGGTTTCGCGCGCCGCCTGGGCCGCTCCCGGGGCGGAGGACGTCATCGAGCCGCGGAGCGATCGAACGCACCCTCGCGCCGGTAGAGGAAGAGCGGCAGCCCGCAGGAGACGCCGACCAGGCAAACGGCGGCGACCGGAATCCAGAGATGCGTCATCTGGAGTCGCCGCCCCTCCGCGAGGATGAAGCCGTAGACCACGACCGCGGAGACGAGGACGTCGAGCGCAAACGAGGCGGCGATGCGATTGGCGAAGAGGTCCCGGACGAAGAGGGGAACGTCAACCCCGTGAGCCGCCAGCCAGGGCAGGAACTGCGAGTACGGCAGGACCGAGCCGAGGACGCACAGAGCGAGATAGAAGTTGCGGCGTGTCATGGGAGCCTCCGGCGGTAACTCACGTCGGAAGTCTATGCGCCGCCTACCTTCTACTCCCTCGCCCCGGGCACGGCGAAAGGCAGGGGTGAGGGATCCGGCCCTGACCGTTTTGGCGGCAGCCGCATACAATCGCCACCTTCGCGGAGGTACTCGCCATCGTCGCAGCGGAAGTCCCGGAGACCAACCCCGCCTGGAAGCCCGCCGTCTGGCAGCAGTTCGGCGCGGCGATCGACATGCTCGACAACGCCGTCGCGGCCTGCCCGGAGGAGCTCTGGAGCGACCGCTCGCAGACTCCGGAGTTCTGGTACGTCGCCTTCCACGCGCTCTTCTTCCTGGACTTCTATCTCGCCGGCTCGCCGGACGGATTCGCGCCTCCGTCGCCGTTCACTCTCTCGGAGTTCACCCGGAGGGTGAGATTCCCGCGCGGCCTTACACGAAGGAGGAGCTCCGCGGCTATCTCCGCCACGGCCGGGAAAAGTGCCGGAGATCGATCGAGGCGCTCTCAGACGAACGTTCGAGAGAGCGCTCCGCCTTCCTCGACGGCTCGCTAACCGCGCTCGAGCTGATGCTCTACAACCTGCGCCACGTCCAGCATCATGCAGGGCAGCTGAATCTCATCCTGCGGCAGAAAACACAGTCCGCCCCGAGGTGGGTCCGCCGCGCACGGGTGGAGACACCATGACCGAAGACGATTTCCGCAAGATCGCTCTCTCGCTACCCGAAGCGACCGAAAGCGCCCACATGGGCCATCCCGACTTCCGCGTCGGCGGAAAGATCTTTGCCACCTTGATGCCCGAAAAAGGCTGGGCGATGGTGAAGTTGACTCCCGAGGAACAGGAAGCCTTCATGCAGATCGCGCCGACAGTCTTCTCACCGGTCAACGGCGCCTGGGGACGCCAGGGCGCCACGCGCGTTCACCTGAAGAGCGCCACGAAAACAGTCGCGCGCGACGGCCTGGCGGCAGCCTGGCGCCTTCGCGCCGCGAAGTCTCGATAGTTGGGGTCAGGTCTTTATTATATACTAAGCGCGTTTTCTGCCGCGAACTCTTGCGGCCCGGCCGACTCCCGCGTGACATCGCCCGTGCCGGATAGAATTCCGACCGCGTGGGGCCGTAGCTCAGGTGGATAGAGCAAAAGTTTCCTAAACTTTAGGTCGGCGGTTCGAGTCCGCCCGGCCCCACCATCTTTCACCGCTTTCGCCCTTTCCATGTGCACGTATCTTCCATCGCTCGGCGGGGACGTACAAATACCCTCTCTCGCCGACTCTCGACAGACAACTGAAAACTGACAACTGATTACTCTTTCAGAACAGCGGCTCCGAGATCAGCTGCTGGCGCGTCACGAAAATGCACGAGCCCGTCATCTGGCCGACCTGACAGCGGAGCTGGATTGCGGCCGTCACGCCGGACGTGTTGACGAGTCGAACGCTCGTGCCCTGGTAGGCGTTGAGGGCCTGGATTCCGGTGGGCGCCGACACGATCGTCCACTGAGCCGCCCACAGCTCGCTGTTGCAGACGGGAGTTCCGGTGCCGCAGCCGTTGAAGGTTCCGCCAATCCCGACGTATACGCTCGCCGCCATCGAGGCCGGCGCTCCCGTCACGGTGCTCACCACCGGGATGACGCCCATGACCTCGAAAATCCGGTTTGCGGAGATATTGAAATCGACCGCGGTCGTCGCGGGATTGGGAGATCCGGTGACGGCCGACGACAGGGCGAAGGTCGTCGCGGACGCTGTCGCCGAAAGCAGGATCGCGAGAGTCGCGAGACCGATGAGACGCAGTTTCATCGCTTGTTTCTCCTTTGAGCTCGAAATGGCAGGTGTTAGGCGTTTCTGAACGATGGAGTCTAGCCGGGCCGCGGCGGCCGCGCCGCGCGGTCAGCCGCGCCGGTGATGGACGAAGCGGATGGTGTTGCGGCCGCGTCCTTCACGTAGAGCTCGCGGGCGCCCCAGGTCTGGTCCATCGGCCCGCTGTCGATCGGGACGCCTTTCGCGACGTGCCCGAAGTAAACGGCATCGACGTCGTCGACTTCCAGATGCACCACGCCGCCGGAGACGCCATCCCCCGAAAAGGACGACACGTGCAGCCACACCCCGTCGCGCGAGATCCCGAAGTAGCACGGGCCGGCCTGCTCTCATCCAGGGAGTGCGCGAATTCCCTCGGAAATCCGTGCCGGCCGCAATAGAACTCCTCGGCCGCCACGGAGCTCCCGACGTGCAGCACCGGGATCGGCCGCCGGCAATGACGGGCGTTTCGGCGCGTCCGCCTGGCTGCTCAGTCGTCCATCGCCGCCGGTTCGGGCGGCGGGTCGAGCTTCTCGAGCTTCAGGAAGACGATCGACGGCTGAAGCCCCCTCGATCGGGACGAGCATTGAGAGACGGTGTTCACCGCGCGTCGAACCAGGTCCGAAACGTCCAGGGACGCCTTCAGGTTGCCGGTCCCCGGCCGCGAGTGGGCGGTCTCGTCGCGCAGGCAGTCGAGGGTGCTGAAAGATTCGGGGCCGAGAGGGACGACCGCCGTCCGGTAGCCGGGCATCGCGACGACGATCTCCATCTCCGTCGCGCCGGGCGGGACGACGAGGGCCCCCGGCGTAGTGATCTTCTGGAGCCCGGCGGTCGCCGTCGCGCCGGTGGGATTCGTGATGACGGGGACTCTCTGTGCGGAGTCGGAGGATCGCGTCGAGGCGCACCCGATGAAGAGGAGAGCCCCGAACGCGCCGAACGTGTAGCCTGCCCACGACCCGCGGATGAGCACGCCGCGATTTTACGCCTCCGGGGCGACCAGGCCCGCCACCGCCGGCCGAGACTCCCGCGCGTCAGCGCATCAGCGCATCAGCGCATCTTCAATGCCCGCCGCATCAGGCGGTCGAAGGCCCGGTCCGTCAGCACGCGCTTCAACGGGAACAGCACCTTCGGCATCCTTCCCACCGCGTATCGGCTCCGAGGGCGTCTCGATTCGATCGCCTTCAGGATCACCGTGGCGACCGCCCCGGGTGGGAGGACCCCGGCTTGAAACTCCTTACGCATCGCGCTCTCCGCGTTCCGGTAGACGCTCGAGTACGGGCCCGGCTGATCGAGAAGCGCCGCCACGCCCGCCCGCGCCCGATCGGAGAAGCGGCTCTCGATCGGGCCCGGCTCGACGAGGACGACCCGGACGCCGAACCCGGCGACCTCGACGCGCAGCGCGTCCGAGACCGCTTCGAGCGCGTGCTTCGAGGCGCAGTACGGCGAGGCAAACGGGATGGGGATCCGCCCCGCGACCGAGGAGACGTTCACGATCGTGCCCGACCGGGCCTCCCGCATCGAGCGAAGCACCGCGGAGATCATGGCGATCGCCCCGAAGACGTTGACCTCGAACTGCGCCCGCCAGTCCTCGAGAGGCACGTCCTCGACCGCGCCGTAGCGTCCGAAGCCCGCGTTGTTCACCAGCGCGTCGATCCGGCCCTCTTCCGCGAGCGCCGTCGAGACGGCGGCGGCGATGGACGCGGCGTCCGTCACATCGAGGGTGAGCGTCCTGATTCCGGGACGGCCCTGGAGGTCCGAGAGCGAGCCGGGATCGCGCGCCGTGGCATAGACGAGGTGGCCCCGTTCCGCGGCTTCGAGCGCCGCCGCGCGGCCGATCCCGGACGAGCAGCCTGTCACCAGAACGACCTGTCGGCGCGGCACGGCGCGATGTTACCCTTCGGTTCGAAGCCATGGGTTACGCCGACAAGAGCCTCGCGCCCGGCGAAAAGATCCTCTACCGCGCCCGCTACCACTGGATCTTCTACCGGTCCGGTCTGCTCGTCCT
>JBBRDK010000040.1:0-30857 GCA_038203955.1 Thermoanaerobaculia bacterium
CATCCGGTGCAGGGCGCGTTTGAGCGCGGTCGGCGGAAACAGGCTGCGCGCGGCCGCGAATCGCCGCAGGTCTTCAAGTGAGATCGGCATCGAGCGACGAATATAGAGGTATGCCCGCGATTGCGGAACCGGAGGATTTTCTACGTCGCGCCGGAGGCGGCGGGAAGATAGCCGGCTGTCGCGAGCGAGTCCCGGGTCAGCGGATTCAACGCGAGCCGCGAAAGCTCGGAGGCGTCCGCCCAGACGAGCTCGGTGAATTCCTCGTTCAAGCTAACCGAACGCGAAGCGGGGGCGCACCGGTAAACGAGAAAGACCATGTGAATCGAACGGCGCGACCCGTCCGGAAACGTCTTCTCGAGCACGGCGTCCTTGAAGAAGAGGGGCGCGATCGAAAGGAGCTCGATTCCCAGCTCCTCGCGCAGTTCCCGGCGGAGAGCGTCCTCGATGGGCTCGCCCGGCTCGACCCCGCCGCCCGGGAGGGCCCATTGGCCGGGAAAGACGCCGCGGTCGGGCGCCATCCGACAGAGAAGAACGCGTTCTTCTCCATCGTCGAGAATCGGCACCACGATGAAGCGGGTCTTGTCCGGGTGAGTCATCGGGTGGCGCGCAGGGCTGATTCCCTTCCCTAAGGGGGGAGCTGTCGGCCGTGATGCTCGGTGTGGATCGCCATGAAGTCGACGCCTTTGAGCGGCTCGATCTCGCCAAAAATGTGGTGGGTCAGGCGAAGCCGCCGGTCGTTTCGACGTAACAGGATTTCGCGCTCGAACTCGCCCGAAAATTCGTCCAGTCGCTCGAGAGCCGTTTCGCGAGGCATTTTTGAATCGACGGGCAGGATCTCCCTCGGCGCTTTCGCCCCTCCCGGCAGTCGTCGAGTCCGGAAGATTCGCGGCAGGAAGAGGAGGCGAAGTACCTGCCGGAGCAGGAAACCGTATCGAATCCGGATGCCTTCCCCGCCGCGGACCTGCCTCCCCGCGATTTGATACGTGCGAATCAGGTGATCCGTGATCTGCGCGGGAGACCATTTGTCCGGGCCGACGGGAAGCCGCCAGACGGGCTCTTCGATGGAGGACGCGGCGCGCAGGTAATCCGAGACCGCCGCTCGATGCCTTCCGATCGCCTCCGTCCACAGCCTTTGAACGGTGTCGCCCATGTCTCTCCTCGCGTGCGAGCGTCCCTCGCTGTCTCGAACATTCAGGCACACTCCCGGCTTCGAGTCCCGTTTGTCCAGCTCCCGAATCGGGCGCTGAACGGAAACGTCCGTCCTCCTCTCTCGCGCACCGCGGCCGGAGCCGGATTCTCACCCCGGGAACGACGCTCGACGCTGACCGATCAACGCTTGACGATCTTCCCACCTATCGATCACCCCCGTGGCCGTCGAGATCCCCGACCGCGGACATGCGTTCACAATCGATCGCGGCTGGCGCGAGGTGGCCGACACCGCTCTCGCGTTCATCCGGCGATTCGTCGGACACGAAACAAACGTCCTCTTTCGGTTCTTGTCCAGGCTTCGCCGTCGCATTCGTGATGACGGGCCCCAGGCGGTCCGCACGAAGAGCTATCGACGGGCGGCCCTTTCTGTCTTATCTTCCTCTTTCGATCCGAAAAACGGATCCCCGCAGCAATGAGGACACTCAGGAGGGCAACACGATGTTCGTGATCCGAGATGTGTTTCGGGCGAAGGCCGGCAAGGGCAAGGAGCTCGTCGGAAAATTCAAGAAGGCCTCGGCGTTGATGCCGAAAGAGGGCGTGAGCGCGCGGCGCATTTTGACCGACACGGTCGCCGCGTACTGGACGATCGTCATGGAGACGGAGGTCGAAAAGCTCGATACGTACTTTCAGCTGCTGAGCACCCGCCCGGCGAATCCGGAGGCGGAAGAGGCAATGAAGGGATATACGGACATCGTCGAGGGCGGGTACCGGGAGATCCTGCACATCGAATGATGCGGGACGCCGCTCCGGGTCGATGATCTCCGCCCGGGCCGCCCTGGAACGGCTGCGCGAGGGCAATCGGCGCTTCGCGTCCGACGACTCGGGCAGCGACACGCTGACGCGCCGGTCGCACCGCAGCGAGCTCGCGGCGGGCCAGGAGCCGTTTGCCATCATCCTCGGCTGCTCCGACTCGCGTGTGCCGGCGGAATTCGTCTTCGACCAGGGTCTCGGCGACCTGTTCGTCATTCGTGTCGCAGGCAACATCGTCGCTCCATCGCAGGTCGGCAGCGTGGAGTTCGCCGCGGCGCGGTTCGGCACGCGGTTGGTCGTCGTCCTCGGGCATTCCCGGTGCGGGGCCATCCTCACGACGCTCGAGGAGCTCCGACAGACGGCCGATCATCAGTCGCCGAACCTCCGCTCGATCGTCGACCGTGTGCGGGCCTCCGTCGAGCCGCTCCTGGCGACGGACTTCGCGCGCGACGACGACGGTCTGGTGCGCGAGGCCGTGCGAGCCAACATCCGGATGGCCGCGGACCACCTCCGACACGGCTCCGAAGCGCTCGAACAGCTGGTCCGGTCCGACGGGCTTCTCGTCGTCGGAGCCGAATATTCGCTCGAGACCGGACTCGTCGACTTCTTCGACGGCGTGCCCGCGTCCCCCGGCGTCGCGGGAAACGGAGGCTGACGCGGTGAGGCTGCGCTCTCGCCGGCCGTCGCGACGGGCGGAGCTCACCGCCGCCGCGTGCCTGGTTATCGCCGTTTCAGGCGGTGCGACACCCGGCGCTTCCGCGCCGGGCCCGCTCGCCGACGTCGAGTCGCTTTCGGCGCCCGGGCACTATGACAAGTACCCGTCTGCGGCCTTCGACCGAACCGGGACGCTGTGGATCGCTTACACGTCGAACGAGCGCGGCCGCGATTCCGTCGTCGTGCGCGGAAAGGCAGCGGGGGGCTGGACTCCCGAGGAGATTCTCGCCGCCGGCGAAGGCACGGAGAGCGGCGCGCGGCTCGTCGTCGACGGGAACGGCCTGCTGTGGGCCTTCTGGCACGGCCGCCGGCACGGGACCTGGACGATCTACTCACGCCGGCGCGAGCGCGGCGCGTGGTCGCCGGAGGAGAGCGTTTCGGCGCCCGGCGTGAACGCGCTGCACGCCGCCGCCACGGCGGACTCCACGGGGCGCCTCTGGGTCGCATGGGAAACTGCCCGCGCCCGGGGCTTCGGAATCGAGCTCGTCACTCGCGACGGGAATGGATGGTCCGCGCCGGCCGCCGTCGCGAGCGCCGGAAGCGACCGGCGTCCGGCTCTGGCCGCGCCCCCCGATGGAGGCGTCTTTCTCGCGTGGGACTCGACGCGCGCCGGCAACTACGACATCTGGCTCGCGCGCGCCCGCGCCGGCAGAAGCGGCGCTCCCCTCATCGAAGCTCCCGGCCCGATCACCTCGGACGCGAGCATCGACGACTCGCCCTCGATCGCCTGCGCTCGAGACGGAACGCTGTGGCTGGCGTGGAACTCGATGCGCGGCCACGCGGCCGAGGCGTTTCGAGCCGACCGGCACTCAGGAGACGCGTTCCTCCGCGTGTACAGACACGGAAAGTGGCGGGCCCCGCCCGGTGTCGCGCGCGGAGCTCTCCGGGGCCAGGTCAGTTTCGGCGCCGTGAACAAGACCCCGCGCGACGCCGTCGAGCCGTACTGGCAGTGGAAGCAAACTCAGAACTATCCCTCGGTGTTTCTGGATGGGAGCGGCCGGGCGTGGGTCATCTGGCGCACGGACGCGACCGGTGCGCACAACTTCGACCTGTGGGCGCGGATTCACGACGGCGCCCGCTGGTCGCCCGAGCTGCACTTGACGACGTTTTCGCCCGGCCGGGACGAGTTCCCGTCCGTCGCCGCGGCGCCGGACGGCCGGCTCCAGATCGCCTGGGAAGGCCAGGCCCTGCCCGCGGAAGGGCAGGCGCCGCAAACCGCCGGCGACGTGGACGCCTACGACACGCGCGGCAGCCCGAACGTGGTTCTGACGGGCAGTCTCGAAGCGCCCGAGCAGGGCTGGGTCGCGGCGCCGCTCACCCCCGCGTCGCCTGAAAGGTATCGGGCCGCGGAGGCCAACGAGCCGATGACGCCGGGCCCGCGGCCTCGCTCGGCCACCGCGGGAAACGGACGCTGGCACGTCTATTTCGGAGATCCGCACAGCCACAGCATCCTGAGCGATGCGAAGACCGGTCTGCCCGACCAGCTCATGGAGCTCTCGCGGGACCGGCTCGGGCTCGACTTCGACGTCGTCAGCGACCACACGGAGATGGGCCGGCTCCAGGCGACCGAGTATGCGGAGCTGGAGCTGACCTCGCGCGTGTTTGACGAGCCCGGACGCTTCGTCAGTCTCACCGGCTGGGAGTGGACGGCGGGATCCGCCTACGGCCATCGCGTCGTGCTGCACCGCGGGGAGGGGGGACCGATCCTGAGCTCAGCGGAGGCCGAGGGCGACTCGATCGAAAAGCTCTACGCGCACGTGCGCGAGCACCACGGGATCGTGTCGCCGCACCACACGGGCAATGCCAAGTGGGGACGCTGGAATCCGGGGGCCGCCTTCGACGAGACGCTCGAGCCGAACTTCGAGATCGCCTCCTGGCATGGACGGTACGAGTTCTTCGGAAACCCCCGCGAAGGGCGGCGCCAGGTTCCGGGCTACCAGTATCAGGACGCGTTGCGACTCGGCCGGCATGTCGGGGTGATGGGCGCGAGCGACACCCATCACCTGACTCCCGGAGAGGGAGGATTGACCGCCGTGCTCGCGGAGCGGCTCGACAGGGAAAGCCTCTTCGACGCGATCCGGAACCGGCGCAACTATGCGACGACGGGGGCGCGGATCGTGCTCGAGTTCACCGCGGCCGGCGCGCCGATGGGATCCCTCATCCACAGGCACGGATCGGTTCCGATGACGGTCCTCGTCGAGGGGACGGCGGCGATCGACCGGATCGAGATCGTGCGCAACCTGATCGACACCTTCGCCGCGGTCCGGCTCGAACAGGCCCCCGACGCGGCGGACGGCGTCTTCCTGATCTACGAGCCCTCGGACCCGCAGGGCGGCCGCCGGCTGGAAATCCCGGACACGCGGATCGTGACCTTCACCGTCGAGGATAAGGCCCCTCCTCCCGGCGAGACGAGCTATTACGTCCGAGTGACGCAGGCCGACGGCCACCAGGCGTGGTCGTCTCCGATCTGGGTGGACTCTTCGAGTGACTGACGGGACGGGGAGCTTGGCGGCGACCTCGCTATTCCAACCTCAGGCAGCTGCCGTTATTCGTCCACCGGCAGGCCGCTCAACTGCCTGCTCGTCGCCCCGTGAGCGAGGACTACGAGCCCATTCTCCGGATGACGAAGCCGGCGATCGCCGCAAGAATCAGCGACAACGCGATCAGTCCCCACGAAGCGAGCGTCGGAACGGCCGCCTGGCCACAAGACCCGTGGATCTCTTCTTGCCTCTCTCCCCGGCTGGGCCTACGCTCTAGCCCACTCCCACGCGCGTCTGAGTCCCAACGGAAAATGAGGAGGCGAGTCATGGAAGTCCGCCGGTTCTTGACCATCGTGGCCATGTTCCTTTTCGCCGCGGGTCTGCTCGCCCAGGCGACGGGAACGACCACCGGTGACGTACGCGGGCGGGTGGTCGATCAGGTGGGGGCGGCGTTGCCGGGAGTCGTCGTGACCGCCACCAGCGCGGACACGGGCCTCACACGGACCGACACCTCATTGTCCGACGGCTCGTTCACGATTCGCCTCCTGCCACCCGGTCTCTATCGGGTCTCCTCGGAGATATCCGGCTTTCAGCCCGTGAGTCTCAACAGCGTCCGCGTGACCGTCGGCTCATCCACGAACGTGAATCTGACGCTTCCCCTTGCCGGTGTGGCCGAGGCGGTCACGGTGCGCGGCGGGACCGACCTCATCGATCCCGCTTCGACGGAGGTCTCCAAGACGATCGGCGAGCAGAAGATCCGGAGTCTCCCCATCAACCAGCGAAACTTCCTCGACTTCGCGCTGACGACGCCGGGCGTCACGGTGGAGAGGGGGCCTCAGAGCGGTGCGGCCTCGACTTCCGGTCTCTCCATCAACGGACAGAGCCCTCGCTATAACAACATCGTCGTTGACGGTCTCGACAACAACGACTCGGCCGTGGGTTCCGCGCGCTCCACCTTCTCGCAGGAGGCCGTGCAGGAGTATCAGGTCATTCAGTCTCCCTTCTCCCCGGAGTATGGAAAGACGGCCGGAGGCATCGTCAACATCGTGACGCGCTCCGGCTCGAACGATCTCCACGGCTCCGGCTTCTATTTCTTCCGCGACGACAGTCTCTCCGGGGACAATCTCCTCACCGGCACCAAGACCCCTTTCGAGCAGAAACAGTACGGCGCGAGCCTGGGCGGGCCGATTCTCCAGGACCGGCTTTTCTTTTTCGGCGCGGCTGAGAGGCTCGACATCACGGACGCCAACATCGTCACGATCAGCGACGCCGCGGTCGCGCTGATAAGCGCTCGAGGCTTCGACGTGCAGAATGGCGTCGTGCCCTACGCCAAGGAACGGAGCACGTTCCTGGCGAAGCTCGACCTCGTCCCGGGATCCCGCAGCTCCTTCGCCCTGCGCGGGACCTACTCGAAGGAGAAGGATGAGAACCAGCAGGCTTGGGGCGGCCTGGTGGCACGAAGCAACGGGGGTGTCCGGGACATCAAGGACACTGCCGTCGCCCTGACAGGGACGAGCATCCTGTCGGCGAACCTCTCCAACGAGGTGCGGGCTCTCTGGAGCGACCGGTCGCATGAGCTCGAATCCCTGGACCCCAACCGGGGGCCTCAGGTCACGATCCTCGGGGTGGCGACCTTCGGCACGCAGCGTTTCCTTCCGCAGCCTCGCGACACGCAGGTTTATCAATTCTTCGACGCGGTCTCCTACTTCCGGGGACGCAGCGCGTACAAGGCGGGCGTGGATTACACGCACACCGACTTCAAGGGGAGCCTGCCCTTGAACTTCGCGGGGCTTTATCGCTTCGGTGCGCTTCCGGGAACGATCCCGGGGCTTCCCCCAACCGGCCTGACGGCCCTGCAAGCCTTCGGCGCGGGTGTCCCTCAGGTCTTCGCGCAGGGGTTCGGAGATCCCGCCGGGGGCGGCAAGACGAACCAGATCGGCGCGTTCCTGCAGGGGGAGTGGAACCTGACGGATCGGCTCCTCCTCCGCGCGGGAGTGCGGTATGAATACGAAGACCCGATCGACCCCTTCCCGAGCGACTCGAACAACTGGGCGCCCCGCGTTTCATTCTCCTGGGCCGGCGGAGATACCTGGCGTGTTCGCGGAGGGGTCGGGCGTTTCTATGGCGTTGCCTCGCTAGGACCCATGTTCGCCGTCGGAATTCAGGACGGCGTCAACGTCCGGACGCTCGTGCGTGTCATCGGAGTGGGCCCGGCGTCTTTCTCGCCGGTCGTGCCATGGATGCTCCCCGGACGGCGCTTTGACAGCCTGGCCCAGGCGGGCGGCGCCCTGGTTCCCCTTACGGTCCTGCGGCCCAAAGGGTGCGAAAGCGCGACTCCCCCCGACCTGAACATCAAAGACTGCGCCAGGTTCGATAGCGCATACACCGACCAGGCGAACCTCGGCTTTGACGTAGAGCTCGCGAAGGAGCTCCTTCTGAACCTCGACTACCTCCACGCGCGCGGCCGGAAAATCTTCGCGGCGCGCAACATCAACCCCACGATCCCCGGCCTGCAGCCCGCCGCCAACCCGCGCCCCAACCCCGCCTTTTCCGATATTTATCTCTACGAGTCCAACGGCAACAGCTGGTACGACGGCGTGACGGCCGGACTCCAAACGCGCATCGGAGGGCCCTTCGAGATGTCCGCGTACTACACCTACGCGGACGCGAAAGACGACTACGTCGACTGGCTCACCGAGTTCCAGCTCCAGAACACGCTCAATCCCGGCGAAGAGAAGGGACCCTCCGTTCATGTTCCGAAACACAAGGTGTCGCTCGCTCTGATCTACACGACGGCCGGCCGGAAGCTGCCCTGGTGGGCGCGCGATTGGACGGTCTCGACGATCGCGGAATACGTTGAGGGGCGTCCCTTCAACATCCTGGCGGGCTTCGACCGCAACGGAAACGGCGACGCCCTCTCCGACCGGCCGGCGGGCGTCACCCGCAACAGCGGCAAGCTTGACTCGCTGATCAACGTGGACCTGCGAGTCGCGCGGCGGATACCGATCGGCCCGGTGGGGGTCGAGGCGATCTTCGAGGTCTTCAACCTTCTCAATCGCAACAACGTGCTCGAGGTCAACAACGTCAGGTTCGCCAACGCGGCGCTCGCGCCGAACCCGAATTTTGGAACCAGGACGCGCGTCGCCGACCCGCGGCGGATCCAGCTCGGGGCAAGAGTCACGTTCTAAGCGGCGGCGGGTTCCTCATGCTTCCCGGCATGACGACCCGCCGATCCGTTTCCCACCTGAGTCTTCCGCACGGAAAGGCGTCAGACACAGCAAGCAGGAAGCCTCGCGCAAGTTCGCCGGAGGGCAAAGCCGCCTGCACGGCCGCGAGCGTACGATCGCATCGAGTCAGCGCGACGCCCGGCTCGCTGCGCTACTCGAACGCCCCCGAATCCATGGCGTCATGGCTCGACCAAATGAGTTCGCGCGTCTCCGGGCAAGCATGAAAGGAAACGAAAACATGCAGAAGATCACCCCGTTCCTGTGGTTCAACGACAAAGCCGAGGAGGCCGCAAACCTCTATGCCTCCCTCTTCGACGATTCGAAGATCGTCGCCGTCAGCCGGTACGGAGACGCCGGGCCGGGGCCGAAAGGCTCCGTGATGACCGTGCAGTTTCGGCTCGCCGGCCAGGAGTTCGTGGCGTTGAACGGCGGTCCCCAGTTCCCCTTCACCGAGGCCGTTTCGTTTGTCGTGAGCTGCAAGTCCCAGGACGAGATCGACAGGTTCTGGGACACGCTCTGCGAGGGCGGCACGCCCAGCCAGTGCGGCTGGCTCAAAGACAAATACGGGTTGTCCTGCAGATCGACCGGCGAAGCTGGGCGAGATGATGAAGAACAGAAACCCGAAGAAGTCCGGAGCAGTGATGAAGGCGATGCTCCCTATGAAGAAGATCGACATCGCAACGCTCGAGCGCGCGTACGAACAGGGGTAGCGCGGCGAGCTTCACACTTCACGAGGCAGGCGAGCCCTCATCGGAATGGAGACGTCCGGCCGATTCCGCTCGCCTGGCCCCGATTTCGCCTATTCTCTGAACCCGGCGGCGGACGTTTCCGCCGCCTCGGAGGAGTCATGAAAGCCATTCTCGTGGGCGCCCTGAGTTTCGTCTTCGTCGTTTCCGTCGCGTCCGCGCAGCAGAAAACGGCCCCGACCACGCTGAGAGGCATTCTCATCGAGCAGCTGAAGACGTCGCACAACCTCCAGCAGTGGTTCGTGCCGGCAAGCAAGGCGGTGGACGGCTTGACCTTCGAACAGGCGACGTGGAAGCAGGGCAAGGAGAACCACTCGATCGCGCAGCTCGTCAATCACCTGACCTTCTGGGACAAACAGCAGCTCGAGAAGTTCAAGGTAGGAAAGGCGCCGGACTTCAGCGGCGACAACGAGGAGACGTTCAAGCCGCCCAGAGACAAGGCGAGCTGGGACGCGGCCGTCAAGCAGATGGACGAGGTCATGAGCGGCTGGGAGCAGGCCGTCGAAGGCGCCGACGACGCGAAGCTGCAGTCCTGGTATTCCACGATTGCCCACATCGGGACACACAACGCGTACCACACGGGCCAGATCCTCTACATTCGCAAGCAGCAGGGCTCCTGGGACGCCTCGAAAGGCGTGAAGTAGCCGGAATCGGTTAAGTCCGGCGTCTCTGATTCCCGCCCTTCCCGGCGGAGCTGGCTCAGGGAGGGCAGGCGCCCGCGGGAATGATCCCTGGCCTCCCGGCGTCGACGTCCGCGAGCCGAAACGCCGCGGAGCAGATGGGTGCCGGCGGGCACTCGCGGGGCGCGGGGCTCTCGTACACGCGTGGATAAACGCGAAACATGTGCGAGACGCCGGCGCCTTCGAGTTTTCCCGCCAGCCAGACGGCCGCCCATCGGCGGTGATGATTCCCTTCCCCGCCCTGGCGGCCCTCGGGGAGCTCGACCAGAAGCTCGCCGCCCGACTCGATCCTATCTACCGTCCACGCGCCGGATTTCCGAGTCAACAGTTCGACCGCGTCGTCCTCGTTGCAGTGCTCCCACTCGAATCGAGGAAGGCGCTCCTGTCCGCGGATTTCCGGTAAGAAGGGCGACTCCAGAGAAGCGTCCTGGAATTGTCCGTTCCGGCCCCAGAAAGGAGGTCCGAGCGCCGCGTCGAGCACCGGCGGACCTCCGGCGGAGAACGTTCTCGCCGGCACGTCCGTTTCGGGGCGCACGGTCGCGGGCGAGAGCAGCTCGGCGAGACACTTCAGGGAGAATCGTCCGTAAAGGGTGGAAGCCCCCTCATAGTCCTGCTCGTCATACTCCTTTTCGGTGACCAGGTACGAGACGTACTCGTTCGCGAGACCGACCAGGATCGGGTTCGCGACGCCTTCCCCCGCGAGTCGGTCTTTGAGCCACATCCCCGCGGCCGTCGTCATCTCGAACGGCACAGCTGCGATGGTCCGACTTCCGAGGCGCACCAGGGATGCGGGGACCTCCGACGGGTAGCCTCCGGGCGGCGCGATCAGGCCGGTGAGTCCGATCCCGGGAAGGTCCCTTAGATCGAGCCCCGGGACCTTTGGTTCCTGCGCCTTCATTTCCCTGTAGGCGGTCCAATGCCGGATCCTGTTCCAGACCCGGGCGAGAAACGATTTCCTCTTCGGGTTCGCCCCGCGCTCCGGCGCGCGCCAGCCGAGATCGAACGCAAACGAGCGGCCGTCCTCGGCTCCCCCCAGCGTCGCGACGCCCATCACGGGCCGCGTGCCTCCGCAGAAGGCGGTCTGCTTCTTCGCGGCCCGGGATCCGGAGACGCGCGCGTTCGGACCATCGACCGCCACCGAGGTCGTGCTCAGGGCGCCGTCCGCGAGGGTGTGCGCGAGGCGGAGCGCGTCTTCGGAGTCCTGCCTCCCCCAGAGAGGCGATACGTCTCCCTCCGCGCCGTTGAAGAAGCCGGCCACGAATCCGCGATGGCCGGCCGTCGTCTCCGCGTCCTCGACGAGCGACATGGCGAAGCCCGTGAGATCCGGGCTGTTCACGCTGACGTGATCGGAGAGCGCGGTGGGGTGCATCGCAAAGAAGACCAGGGCGCCGATGGTTCCGGCTCCTCGCCCGATCGTGAGCCTCATCAAGGTGGCGTCGATCGCTCGCATCCGCAGGCAACCGTCCGAAAGGTCGAGCAAAGGCGCCTCGCAACCGGGTTGCTTCGACGGGCCGAGCTTCAGGATCCTTTTCCGCAGTTCCGGGTCGTTTTGTTTCAGCGAGCTGACCGCCCGGTTGCGCGCCAGCCCTTCCACGTTCCGTTTTTCAGACCAGGTCAGCGTGACCGGATCGCCCGAATGCGCGTCGGCGTCGTCCGCGGCGAGCGCGACCGCGCAGGCGATGCGGAGGCTCAGAAAATCGAACTGCTCCCGCGCGAACCCGGGGTACTGCGAGGCGAAGCCGTTGAAGAAGGAGGACGAGAGGTAGTTGCCGGGCGACTGGTGCGTGTGCGTCGCGGCCACGACCAGATTGTGTCTTCCGATGTCGGAATGAGCTCGCAGGACCGGACAGGGGCCGAGAACTCCGGCATGCCGCGCACGCTGACGCTCCTCCGGCATGAGCGTGGAGCCGTCCGGCGGAAATCCTCGATTCGCGAGGCTCGCGACGTCCTCCTGAAGACCGGCGGGGACGGCGAAGAGATCGGCGCTGACGAGTGTGACGGAGTTTCCGTCCGCGTCGCGGAAGTAGAACGCCCGCGCGTAGAGTCGCCCCCAGTGGCCGCGTGAGAACCGGCCGCCGAGCGAATGGCCGCCCATCGGATAACCGGCCGGAGGGGTGATGTCGACGCGAGACACGCCGGCGATCAGGTGACCCGCCGGCGGCCTATTGGAGACCGCGTAACTCGGGACCTGGATCCGGAGGCTGCAACCTGTCGAGCCGAGGAGGCACACCCCGGCGACGAACGACAACCGCGACAGCAGACGCGCCGATCGCTGAAGCCATCGGAACTCCAGCCGCTGCGCGGGCGCCGGCGTTCCGCCCGGTCTGCCTCCGCCGCCGGTCCTGCTCCCGAGATCCTCTGACTGGATCACGCTACGACTCCAATTCCTGCGTCGGGGGGTTTCGCGCAGAAGATTATCGCGTGTCGAAAACGCCGGGCGCGCGACCTTTGCGGTGAAGGAAGTCAGAACGGTCGTCGAGAATTCGGTGTGGCGGAGGCGGTCTTTTTGCCCATTGCGCCGGACAGTTGTTCCGGGGAAACTGAGCTTTCCGTGAAAGACCCGTCACTCGCGTCCGGACCGCCGAAGGCCTTCTTCACCCCCGAGTCGGATTCTCCGCTCGCGTGAACGCTTCCACGCCCGCCGGATCTCCGCCGGCCCGGAGCGCCGGGAACGCCATCCTCATGGGCGGCCTGATCTGCGGCGTGCTCGACATCACCTCCGCCATCATCATCTCGATCGTCAGCGGCAGCTCGCCGATGCGCATGCTGCAGGGGATCGCCGGTGCGCTCCTGGGGCCGGTGACCTTCGAGCGGGGTGTGGCCACCGCTGCTCTGGGGCTCCTGATGCATTTTTGCGTCGCGTTCACGGCCACCACGATCTTCTACTGGCTGAGCCGGCGCATTCCGGCGATGGTCGAGTGGGCCGTGCCGAGCGGCCTCCTCTTCGGCATCGTGTGGCTGCTCGTCATGTATCGGGGCGTCATTCCTCTGACGCAGGTGCTTCGAACGCTCTACCTCACGAACGTCAAACGAACCCTGCCGGCTCTCTGGCCGGTCCCGCTGCTCGTTCACATGACCTGCGTGGGCTTGCCGATTGCGCTGGCGGTCCGGCACTTTGGCCCCTGGCCGCGCGGCGCCAGGAGAGCGTTGGAGGAGGGCGCATAGCCTCGATCCTGGCGTGGGAGTCAGGGCCGGACCCCTCACCCTCCCCCTCTCCCCTGTTCAGCCCGGGGGGAGGAAAAGGAACGCCGGATACGCGCCCCTTACTTCGGCTTGATCGCGCCGGCTCCCGGCCAATCGCTGTCGCCGACGCGGACGAGGTTCATTTCGAAGAACCGCGCCGGCTCCTTGCCGGGCACGATGCGATCTCCCACCTCGCGCCACTTGCCGTCCTTGACGGTGGCGGTGTAGCGGATCGTGGTCGGGCCCGCCGGAATCTCCCAGATGAATCCCTCGTCGGTGCGGCGGATCGCGAAATCACCGGCGTGGCCCATGGCGTACGACCGCATGGAGTAGGCGCGCGTCTCCGGATCGAACGAGATGATCCCGAACGCGTTGAAGGCGAGCTTGCCGTCGGAACCGTAGCCGCGTCCTTCGATGACTCTGACCGATCCGTCGAGGAAGGGACCGATCCGCTCGGTCTGCGTCACGGCGTGTTTGTCTCCCGACGGAAGCGTGGTCGTGGCGGGACCCCGCCAGACTCCGTCCATGAAGGCGAAGGTCGTCATGGCCTCCCGCTGCGCGGCGATACGAGCGGCAGGGTCTCCGCCGGCCTGCGCGAGAAGGACCGGGCTCATCGCCAATACCGCCATCCGGGTCAGGGCGCGGAGCGTTCGGGAACAGGTCAGGGCTCACCTCCAGGAAATCGCTCAGATGATACGCGGGGAGGGGGCCGGCGTCTCAGGGAGTCGGCCGTCATCTTTTCGACGCGAAATCAACGAAGCCGCACGGACCCATAACCCCACCTCCGACCCCATCGCCTATTTCTTCCGTACCACCTGGATGGAGGTGATGTCCCTCGCCTTCAACTCCGCATCTGCGATCGACGGGCGCTGAACTTTCAGCCACAGTCTGGAATCGGCCAGTCCCTTCGCGTTGTCGAGCAGGAAAAAGCTCCATTTGATCCGGGTGCCGTCGGGCAGCGTCGGCCCCGGCGACATCGAGACCTCACGCGCGTTCTGCTTGTAGAACGAATAGACCTTCTCGTACGCGTCCGGCGTGACATACAGCTCACTCTCGGTCCCGGGGGGAAGGGCCTCCCTGCCCCGCCGCAATGCGTCGGCCGCCCAGGCGTCTGTTTTCGCTCCCGGATACACTTTGAACTCGGCCGCCTCAGCCGTCACGCACACGACCAGGAAACCACCAAGGGCCAATGCCCGGAATCTTCGCGTCATCGACGTTCTCCTCAGTTCCGAAAACGACCGGGGTGTTGCCGGCACTCCTGCCGGCGTCTCAGAAGCACCCTACAGGAACCGTTCGCCCGGGCCCGGCACGCGCGGGGTTCGCTCGTCTCGATCTTCCCGCCCCGAGACCGCCTTCGGGGGCCTCGTCCCCGCTCTACAGAACGACGGATGGCGGCGCGAACTGGGCGCCGTACGGTAACGGGCTTCCGACGGTTCGGGTCAACGACATCTACATGCCGCCCGACGGCGGGTTCATCCGCCTGGCGACCTACGGCCGCGGTATCTGGGAGCTCTCGCAGATCGAGCTGGCCAGTACCGCCCTCGCCGACGACATCGCGTCCTGCGACTCCGACGGGATCCTCGACAACGGCGAAATTGGCCGGCTGAGGGTCACGCTCATGAACCAGGGCCCCAACACCGTGAACCACGGCACGCTGACGGTCACCTCGAGCAACCCCCATGTCACTTTCCCGCAGGGAAACGCCATCGACTTCCCGGCGCTTCCGAAGGGAATCCAGACCAGCGCCTACGTCACCGTGACGCTCAACGGAGCGGCCGGGATCGAAGAAACCGAGTTCAAGATCGCGTTTCAGGCTCCGGAGCTGGGTCTGCCCTCCCCTTTCAACGTCGAATCCACGCACCGACTGAATTACGACGAGCAGCTCCAGTCCTCGGCGACCGAGACCTTCGAATCGGCGAATCCGGGCTGGTCCGTCTCCGGCAGCCCCGCCGAGGATCCGAACATCACGAACTGGCAGCGCCGGGCGCTCTCGCCCACACGGCACGTCTTCTGGGGGCCTGACAACAACGGCCAGATTGACGATGTGAAGCCCGGTGTTCCCGACGAGCAGTCCCTCACCTCTCCCGTGATGCACGTCGAAGCCGATCCGCTCGTGATCTCTTTCCAACACCGGTTCTCGTTCGAGGCCGGCAACTGGGACGGTGGCGTGTTGGAGATCAGCGTCAACAACGGCGCGTGGGCCCCGCTCGGCCCTGCGACCTTCTACAACGGCTCCACGAACGCCGGCACGAGCGCTCCGATTGGCGCCAGTCGACGCGCATTCGTCGGCCGCAGCACAACGTGGCCACTCTTCATTCCCGCCACCCTCAACCTCGGCACCGTCTATGCCAACCAGGACGTCCGCATCCGGTTCCGCATCGGCGCGGATGAATCGACCGGAGCCCCGGGTTGGGACATCGACGACATCGTCATCGGAGGAATCACAAACACCCCGTTCACTTCGTTGGTCGCCGAGACCGCGGCCTGCATTCCGACTCCTTAGTCGAACCAGGGAGGGGCTCCGCACCCGCGGAGCCCCTCCATTCTTCGGCCCATTCCTTCCTCGGGAAACCGCCCTCCCCCGTGAGCGGGGCATCGCGGACACTAAGCGCGAGACTCCTCCACTCCGGTGCGCCGTGACGTCGAGGAACACGTCCGCGACGAGAGGCCGCGCCTTCCGGATCCGCCGGTCCAGGTCGTCCATCGCCCGGGGTGAGCTGCTCGATATTCAGGTTCCCCGACGGATGCACCTTCGCGACGACGATCACCTCTTTCGGTCCCGAGTACATCGCGCGGAGCGACAGGGCCTTTCCGATCGCCGGATCTTCCCTGACGATGGCCTGCAGCTTCTCGATCAGCGGTTGGGGGATCGAGCGGCCCACCAGGAAATCCGCGAGCGGGCGCGCCAGGCCGAAGGCGGTCCCGGCGAGGAGCAACCCGATCAGCAGCGACGCCACGGAGTCCGGCACGCTCGATCCGAGAATCCGGCTCAGGAGGAGGCCGCCTGCCGCCAGGACGAGGCCGACGAGGGCGGCGCTGTCCTCGACGACGACCGCGCGCACGACGGGGTCGCTCGAGACCACGAGATACCGCCACAGGCTGATTCCATACTCCTTCGCCTGGCGGCGCGCCTGCCGGATGCTCTGCAGCCATGAGGCGCCATCCGCGATGAACGCGATCCCGAGGACGATCCAGACCGCCGCGCCGCCGGCGACAGGGTGACCGGCCGTGAGGTGTGAAATGGCCAGGGCGATCGACAGGCAGCCGCCGATCAGAAACGACGCGATCGCCGCCATGAAGGCCCACAGGAATCGCTCGCGCCCGTGGCCCAGGGGATGCGTCGCGTCGGCAGGCTTGCGGTCGCGGTGCAGGCCGATGGCGAGAAACACCTCGTTGGCCGAGTCCGCGGCGGAGTGCGCGGCCTCGGCCAGCATGCCCGTCGATCCGGAACTCAATCCGCGATCAACTTCGCAACGGCGATGATGAGGTTCGCCGAGAGCGCGATGACGATCGTCCGCCTGTTTTCGCCTTCCGCGGCTCTCCGGCGAGCCGTGGCCGAGCGTCGCTGAGGCAGAATCCGCAACGTCCGTCTCTTCGGACTCAGGACTTCCAGGCGGCGGCCGTCTCTCCAACGAAGTCCGAGAACTTCCGCGGCTCCCGGCCGAGGATCGTCCGTGTCTCGTCGAGCTGCGCCGCAGTCGCTTTCAGGCCTTTCGCCTGAAACGCCGCGTACATCAGGGCGTAGTCGTAGACGGCCCAGGCGGGCATATAGGGCGCCATGCTCTTCGACCAGGCCGCGAGATCGTTCCCGCCGTAAGCAACCGGCCTGCCGAGGGCTTTCGCGAACTCGGCCGCGCAACTCTCGCCCGTCACCGCGTCGGGCCCGACGAGCGCGTACGTTTTTCCTGCATGGCCGCCGTCCGCCAGCGCGCGAACCGCGGCTTCGCCGATGTCTCGGGAGTCCACGCGCGAGAGCCCGATGCCGCCGATGGGCTGCGGGTAGACGCCGTACTGGACGATGGCGTCTTTGAACCAGTAGTCGTTCTGGTAAAAGTTGTTCGGCCTCAGGATCGTGTGCGGCAGGCCGCTCTCTTTCAACGCGTGCTCGATCGCGATCTTGCTCGCGAAGTGCGGCGCCTCCGGGCACTTTTCGACATCGTGGATCGAGAGGTGCACCACGCGCTTCGCCTTCGTCCGCTTCGCCTCGTTGACCGCCGCCAGACCCTCCATCAGGTCGCTGGGCCCGTTGGCCGTGAGAAGAAACACGGTGTCATCGCCCGTGAAGACCTTCTCGTAAGTCCCCGGGTCCGTCAGGTCGCCTAGAACCGCCTCGGCGCCCTTCGGAAGAGCGCGGGCGCGCTCGGCGCTGCGCGTCAGAACGCGAACGGTCTCGCCCTTGTCGAGAAGCCCCCGGACGACGACCCCTCCCACGGTTCCGGTTCCGCCCAGAATCAGATGTCTCATTTCGGTCGCTCCTGCTTTGATTTTTTGAGCTTCGGCGCTCCAGCGGAAACTACCACCTGCATTCTCTCGTCCTCAATCCCGACGGCGGGCGCCTTTTCCGGGGACCGGGAATCGGGAATCGGGAATCGGGAATCGAAAGATGGCATGGCCCGACCCTCATCCTCACTCCAACCCTGGCTCCGTCTCTTCAACCATGAGGAGGCTCGACGAGTCACGGCCGCTTCAGAGGAAAACGACCCCGGAGGCCGACTCAGGACTGCAGAATCGCCTCCGCGTCGATCGTGATGTCGACATCGTCGCTCACGACGAGTCCGCCGCGGTCGAGTGTCCCGTTCCAGCTCACGCCGAAGTCCTTGCGGTTGATCCGCGCGGTCGCGAGGAATCCCGCCCGCGTCTTGGAGCCTTTGTCGACGCCGTCCTCCCACCAGGGGGTCTGCCACTGACCGAGATACCGGACGTCGAGGGATACGGTTTTCGTCACGCCGCGAATCGTCAGCTCGCCGCTAAACGACTCTCATCGGCGCCTCTGGGCTCGGCGCCCGCCGCCTTGAAGGTGATCGTCGGGTGGTTCGCCACGTCGAGGAAATCCACGGACTTCAGATGCGCGTCGCGGTCCGGCTCGCCGCTCCAGAGGCGGTTCGCGTCGATCGTCACCTTTACGGAGGCGGTGCGCGGGTTCTGCGGGTCGAAGTCGAGGCTGCCGTGGACGTCCTTGAAGTGCCCGCGCACCCACGTGACCATCATGTGACGCGCGCGGAATCCGCGGCGGTATGACCCGGCTCGAACTCCCACTTTGCCATGGCGCCTCCTCGCATTGCGGAACATACATCTCCCCGCTCGAGCCGCAGAACCTGACAGGGGCAGGGGTCTCCGCCCTCCGAGGGGCGCACGCCGACGGACTACCGGGCTTTCCGATCCCCATCTCCACCCAGTCGAACTCTTCCTCGAGCCGATGAAACGCATGGTCGCCGATCTCGTCCCTGGCTCTTCCCAGGGTGTCCCTGCCCGGCGCCAGGCTGCGGTTGCGCGGGCAGGCGGTCGGCTTCGTCGATTGCGACATCGGGCAACCTCGTCGCGCGCGCGAGCGGCACGTGCCTTACCTGTCGGGGGGACAAGGGCGCCGGGCGCCGACTCGCGGGACCGCTCCCTTGCTGGCGCATGAGCGGCAGGAGGCGGACCGGATAGAGTGGACGCCAATTCCCTCGACGAGGAAGTTCCGGGTTCTCGGAGGCGACAGATGAAAAGAGGCTCCCGGCCCTCACCGGCCCACGTGGTCGCTGTGTCCCTGGCCCTCGCGGCCGTGCTCGCCGCGTCCGCTCACGCCCAGATGGACGCGCAGGCTCGGGAGGCCCTCCTCGCGCGCGCAAAGTCCTTCGAGCTCGACACGCCTTACGTGCCGCCCCCCGGGGACCCGCTCGGCCACCACGCCGCCGGCTTTGCGAAGGTCATGTGCTCGGCGGTTTTCATGACGGGGCTGGATCCGGATTTTGCCGCCGAAAACGTCGGGTACTTCACCGCCCCCTACGCCGAACGCGCGAAGCTGGGCAAGCCCGTCATCGATCGGACGAAGAAGACGGTTCAGGTCACCGTCCCGAACGGAGCGACGCGCACCGCCGTCTACCTCGGCGATCAGGGTTGCGTGACGCTTCCGGCCGGGAAGACGTCCGTGCTCTTCAAGCCCGAGCGTCTCGTCAGCCGGCTGCCCGATCCCGCGAAGCAGCCATGGCCGATGGGCGATCTGGCCCTGGCTCCGAAAGACCCCGCTCCGCCGGGTCTCGACATGGCGAAGGTCGCGCAGGCGGTGGAAGCGGCTTTCGATCCTCCGTCCGGTCTGACCGCGGCCTTCCTGGTGACCTGGAAGGGGCGAATCATCGGCGAGCGCTACGGCGAAGGGATCACGTCCCGGACTCCCCTCGAGAGCTGGTCGATGGGCAAGAGCGTGACCGCGACTCTGCTCGGCGTCCTGATCCGGCTGGGCGTCTACGACCTGTCGTCCCCCGCGCCGATTCCGGAATGGCAGACGCCCGGCGACCCCCGAGCGAAGATCCGCATCGTGGACATCCTCCACATGTCGAGCGGTTTGAGGATTCGCGCGCCCCAGGACCCGGACTTCGACCCCGCGGGTCCATACCCGGATCACCTGTATCTCTACACGGGCAGCGAGAATCCGTTTCACTACGCCGCGACCCGTCCGCTCCAGTGGCCGCCGAACACCGTCGGCCGGTACCACAACACGGATCCCGTCCTCGTCAACTATTTGATCCGGCTCGCTGTCGAAAAGCGCGGAGAGGATTACCTCTCCTTTCCGCGCCGCGCGCTCTTCGACCGTATCGGGATGCGAACAATGGTGCTGGAGACCGATTCCTATGGGAACTTCCTGGCGCAGGGATACGATTTCGCGTCCGCGCGGGACTGGTCGCGGCTCGGCAACCTCTACCTCCAGGATGGCGTCTGGAACGGAGAGCGGATCCTGCCCGAAGGCTGGTCGAAATTCGTGAGCACGCTCGCCCCGGCGTGGGAGGCGGACAAGCGACCGATCTATGGCGCGTTCTTCTGGTTGAACGGAGACGGCAGCTTACCCGTGCCGAAGGACGCGTACTTGATGAACGGGGCCGGCGGGCAGTACACCCTCATCATCCCGTCTCACGACCTGGTCGTGGTCCGACTCGGCCACTACAAGGGAGCGGCGTCGGGAGGGCCGAGCCTTCGCAAGGCACTCGCGCTCCTGATGGAGGCCGTGCCGAAGAAGAGCTGACGGATCTAATCTCCGGCCCAGGTATCAAACGAACAAAGCGCCGTTCGATATCGTTCAAGGCATGACGCTTCACCCGAGACCGGCCCTTGTTCGGGGCGCCGCGGCCCTCCTGCTTGGCTTCTCTTTCTGCGCTGGCCCCGCCGCCGGTCGGCCCGCCCCGCCCGACTACTCCATCCAGGCCATTCGTTACGGGACGATCGCGAGTTTTCCCGTGGCGTCGCTCGTCATCGGCGCTCCAAAGGGCGAAAAGATGGACATCGCCATGGTCGTCTGGCTGATCCGAGGAGGAGGACACAACGTTCTCTTCGACAGCGGCTTCCATCGCGAGGCCTGGCTCGAGAAATTTCCCACCGCCGACTACCTCCGACCCGACGACGCCGTGAAGCTCGCCGGCGTCCGCCCGGAAGACGTGACCGACGTCGTCATCAGCCATGCCCACTGGGATCACATGGGCGGTATCGACCTTTTTCCGAAGGCGACGGTCTGGATCCAGAAACAGGAGTTTTCGTATTACACGGGAGACGCCTGGATGCCGGGCGGACGGCACGGCGGCATCGACTCCGATGACGTGAAGGTGCTCGAGCAGATCCACAAGGACGGACGCCTGCGCCTCATCGACGGCGACAACGTGGAGATCCTGCCCGGAATCCGCGCCTATACCGGCGCGCGCCACACCTTTGCGTCTCAATACATCCGCGTCGACGGGAATCCGCCGTTCGTTCTGGCGTCGGACAACTGCTACCTCTATCGGAATCTCGCCGAGCACAGGGCCAGCGCGACCTTCAGCGAAAAGGACCAGCCCGGCAACATCCGGAGCCAGGCGCGCATGATCGAGCTCGCCGGCTCCGCGGACCAAGTCGTCCCCGGCCACGACCCGGGACAATTCGAGAGGTTCCCCACGCAAGGCCGGATCGCGCGAATCCGGTAACAGGCGAATAGAGAAGCTAGCGGATCGGATCGATCGGAGTCCGCTTCGGCTCCCTGCCGAAACGCAGCCGGGACTTCTCGATCAACTTTCGGATCTCGACGTCTCGATCTTCGGCGTTGCGCTGGTGACCCACCCTCGAACCAGACGCTCGGCCGCCGCGGCCACCTCGTCCACGGCGGTCTCGAAGAGCGCCTCGTTCGCCTTCGACGGCTTGTTGTCTCCGCTCGCTTGCGGACAAATTGCAGGGACGAGGCGCGGATCTCCGCCGCGGTCGCCGGGCGGAGCGAAGTTGGCGAGAGTACGAATGTTTCGACACATGCCGACAATCTAACCGGATCGAGGCTCCTGGACGCTCCGCTCCACCAGATCAAGTCCGCGCTGATCCTCCTACTCGTATCGGAGCGCGAGTGTCGGCGCGATCCGGGAGGCCCGGCGCGCGGGGACATAGGCGGCCAGCATCGTGACCAGGACCATGACCGGCACCACGATGACGTAGACCGCCCAGGCGACTCCGCCGGCATCGAACAGCATGGAATTTAAGAGCTGCTCGACGGCGAAGCCCATCGCCACCCCGATCGCCGCGCCGATTCCGACCAGCTTCAGGCCCTTGCCCATCACCAGGCGCAGAACGTCGAACGGACCCGCGCCGATCGCCATGCGGATGCCGATCTCGCGCGTCCGGCGGCTCACGTTGTAGGCCACCAGCCCGTACAGCCCGGCGATGGCCAGCAGGAGTCCAACCGCGCCGAGGGTGCCGACCAGCTCGATCGCCACGCCCGGACCTTCCACGAAGGCGTACCGGTAGAGGTCGCCGTAGCTTCTCGTCTCGAGCATCGGCATGTTCGGATCGAGAGCCCGGACTTCGTCCTTCGCCGGTTTGACGAGTTGGAGCGGATCGCCGCTCGACCGCAGGAGGAGAACCATTCGCGCGACGGGATGCTGGGAGAGCGGCAGGTACACGAAGTCGATGGGCTTTCCGAAGCTGTCGCCGTATTTGACCGTCTGGGCGACGCCGACGATCTCGACGGGCGTCCCCGTCGCGCGATCGAGCCGGATGCGCTTGCCCACGGCGTCGGAGCTCGGCCAGTAGTGCTTCGCAAACTGCTCGTTCACCACGGCGACACGGGTCACCTCCGCGGTATCGGAGGGCAGGAATCCCCGGCCGCGCAGGATCGGTATCCCCATCGTCGGAAAGAAACCCTCATCGACGGTGTCCATCGTCGAAAGTAAGAACTCGCGATCGCGCGGCATCTGATGACCGTCCGGCACGAAGGACAGGCTTTCGAAGCCCTCCAGTCCCAGCGGCGGGTTCTGCGTGAACCCCGCGCTCTTGACCCCCGGCATATCTCGTACACGGTCGGCGAGGAGTTTGTAGAACTGCGACGTCTGAGCCGGCGTGTACTGCACCAGGCGTGGATCGAACTGGACCATCAGCACGTGATCCTTTGCATCCTTCGCGAATTCGACTCCGTCGACCAGGCTGTGCTGAAAACCGCGGGCCATCAGGAAGGACGCGGCCAGCAGCATCACGGACATGGCAATCTGCGCCACCACGAGGGCGTTCCGGCCCCACAGGGTCCTGCGGCCGGGCAGGTCCACGTCGGCCGCCTTCAAGCCGTTGACCAGGTCCGCTCGCGTGCTCTGCAGCGCGGGCGCGAGGCCGCAGAACAACGCGCTGACCACGGACAACCCGAGGCTCGCCAGCAGCACGCGCGTGTCCATCCGGAACGGGATCGTGACCGGCAACTCGGTCGGAATGCTGAAGGTGCTCATGAAATGGATGCCGAGCCATCCGACGGCGATCCCCCCCAGGCCGCCGAGGAGAGCGAGAACGAGGCTCTCGGTCAGGAGCAGCCGGACCAGCCGGAAGCGCCCGGCCCCCATCGCCAGCCGGACGGCGATCTCGCGCGTCCGCGTGCGCGCGCGGCTCAGGAGAAGGCCCGCCGCGTTCGTGCACGCCACCAGCAGCACCGCGAGCGAGAGGAGCGTGAAGATCACGCTGAATTTCCAGTTGACGTCGTTGTCCTGCGTCCGCATCTCGAACTGCGTGCGGACTACCGCGCCGCCGTCCCGATTGAGCTTGGGATACTCGCGCTCGAAGTCCCGCGCGAGCACGGAGAGCTCGTTCCGCGCCTGAGGCAGGGTCGTGCCCGGTTTCAAGCGCGCCCTGACCGTCAGCTCGCGATCGTCCCGGTCCACGAGCAGATCCTTCTGGGGGTTGGTCGAGAACGCGCGCGCCATCGCCAGAGGCATGTAGAAGTCGGGGCGGGAGAAGACCTGCATCCCGGGGAACGATTCCGGCGCGATGCCGATCACGGTGAAGTCCGTGCCGTTCAACCGAACCGTCTTCCCGACGACGGAAGGGTCGCCCGCGAATTCGCGCTTCCAGAATCCCGGCCCGAGAACCGTCACCGCATCGCGTCCGGGAACCGCGTCCTCGTCGTCCCGAAAACCCCGGCCCACCAGGGGCTCGACCCCGAGCACGCGGAAGTAGTTGCCGGACACCATCAATCCGCCGCGGACCACCGGCGTGGCCCCGGGCTCGGCGCCGAAGCCGACGGATCCCAGCGCCGCGTTCGCAGTCACGCCTTCGTAGCTTTTCGTCCTGTCGCGGATGTCGAGGTATTCGCGATACGAGAACCTGTCGAAGCGGTTGTCGTGGGAGGTGCTCACCAGAGTCACCACCTCCCTGGGGCGCGGCACGGGATACGGCCTGAAGATGAGCGCGTCCAGCATGCTAAAAGGAGTCGCGGTCATCCCGACTCCCAGCGCGATCGTGACCACGATGAACGCGGTCAGACCGGGCGTCCGCCGCAGGCTCCGGACCGCGTAGCGCACGTCGTCGAAGAAGTCCGTCAACCAGTGGATGCGTTGCATGTCTCTCATCTCCTCTTTCCGCTGCTCCAGTCCGCCCATCGCGCGCATGGCCCGGATGCGCGCCTCCTCCGGGGATAGCCCCTCGGCAATCCCCTCCTCGATCTTTCGCTCCAGGTGGAACTGGAGCTCCTCATCGAGCTCGCTCTCGACCCGGCGGCGCCGGAGAATGGACTTCAACCGCAAGGGCGCCGTGAACCACCAGTGTTCAAGCCGCATGACTACCTCTCAGGCCTCTGAAAGCTGGACGACGTGCGAGATGGCGGACGACAGCCGCTGCCAGTTCGCCGTCTCCGACTCGAGCTCTTTTCTGCCCAGGCGGGTGAGCGAGTAGAACTTCGCCCGCCGGTTGTTTTCCGTCTGTTTCCATTCCGCTTTGATCCAGCCTTCCTGTTCGAGCTTGTGCAGCGCCGGATACAGGGACCCTTCGCTGACCTGCAGCACGTCTCCGGAGATGGATCTCAGGCGAAGGCTGATCGCCCACCCGTGTTGAGGCTCGAGCGCCAGAATTTTCAGAAGAAGCAGATCGAGTGTGCCTTGAACGAGGTCGGTGGGTTTGCTCATATCGGTTTCCTAGGGGAGTCTAGGGCATCCTTCCCTCGGTAAGCAAGGGGTCTCAGTGGGTACTACGGAGAAGCCGGCTTCCGGGTTTCGTCCCGGGTGGAGCAGATTCCGATGCGAACGGAAGCCGAGGGCACGCCCGGCGCCCGGCGTCCAACAGCAGCGTCCCCCGGCTACTTCTTCCGCGTGTACGCGAACGTGGACGACATTTCCTTGCCGCCCGCCGTGTGCGTCCAGTCCTGCGTGAAGTTGTCGGCGTCCTTCAGCGTCACGACGAGGCCCGACATCGGCGGCGCGTCTGGGCTCGACAGGTTGGTCGCGTCCACATAACGGAACGCGATCCGCTTAGGATCCGTCGAGGACGCGCGCATCCGGGGCTGGTTGTTCTCCGAGCAGTAGTGAGTCATGAGGAGCCCCGCGCCGTCCGGATGGTACATGGTGATCATGTCGGTGTGGTCGGGCGACACGAGCGTCTCCATGAGGACCGTGCCTCCCGAAACGAGGCGGTAGCTCGCTTTCGCCGCGACCTTTCCGTCGTAAAGGCCGTCCCATTCCCCCTGCAGAGTCTTGAGGGACTCCCAGGCGGGATTCGAGGTCCGGTCCGGCTTCTTTCCGTTGGCCTCCGTGGGACCGGCGGCGAGCGCTGCCGCTGCCGCGAGCGCGATGCCGGCGAGCGCCGCGATCCAGGGCGTGAATCGGATTCCTCGTCTCATGATGAATTCTCCTTTCTCGTACCGTCGTTCGTCTGGGGGAGGTAGTTTGTCTTCTTTCTATCGGTTTCCGAGGGGAGTCTATGGCAATCTCCTCTCGGTAAGCAAGGGGGACGCGGATGGGGAGCCTGTTGAGAAGAAAGTTCGCTTCTCCCAGGCCCGGCGAGAGGGTCAGGGTAAGGGGACATTTCCTTCGCCCTCAAGTCCTGTCAGGCTTGGTGTCCCGCCCCTCACCCCGCCCTCTCCCCCGGCGCGCGGGGAGAGGGTGAAAAGGCGCCCCTCAGGCACTGCGGTCTGTCCGACGCCGCCATGCCGCCGGAGACTGCCCCATCACCTTCTTGAAAGCGCGGTAAAACGCCGCTTCGGATTCGTACCCGGCGGATGCGGAGACCGCCGCCACCCGGCCGCCCTCCGCCAGCAGCCGGGAGGCGAGCTGCATGCGCCACAGCGCGAGGTACTGCATCGGCGGCTGCCCGACCATTTCCGTGAATCGTTCCGCGAGCACCGAGCGCGAGACGCCGACCGACCGCGCCAGGCGCTCGACGGTCCAAACCTCGGCCGGTTCGGCGTGGAGCGCGCTCAATGCCTCTCCGATCACCGGATCCCGCAGTCCCGCGAGCCAGTCGGTCTGGTTCGGCGGGAGCGTATCGACGTACCGGCGGATCGCCTCGACGAACAACAGCTCCGACAGGCGCTCGAGAACGTTCTGCCCACCCGGCGCCGCGGTGGAGGACTCCTTTGCGGCAATGGTCAGCAGTCCGCCGAGCCATCCGCTGCCCGGACGCGCGGAGGCGTCGGAAGCGCCGAGGTGGATCGTCTTAGGCAGCGCCGCGAGCAGCGGGTTGTACGGGCGTTCGTCGATTCCCAGGAAACAACAGACGATTCGAGGCCGTTCGGGCCCGCCGCCGCCGAACTCATGGACGATCGGGAATGTCGCCGGACGAACGTACCTCGAGAGCTCCGGCCGTCGCGCAATCCCGGCGCGCTCGAGAGCACGTGCGGGTCCCCCTGCGGGAAGCCGATGAGGTCGCCCTCCCGCAGACGGATCGGCTCCTCGCCAACGGCGTGTCCCCACGCGCTGCCTTGCGCCATCAGGTGATATTCGATGACCCGCTCCGCGCCCGGCATCACCCGGCCGGCGATCTCCCGCGATGGCGGCGCTTCGAGGACCCAGGGCGAGCTCAGCTCGAAATCGAAGAAGACCGATCCCTTCAGCCTGACGGCGCGGAGAACCTCCGAAAGGACGTCCACGTTCATGGGAGCCGCGCGCGCCAGCCGCGCGGACAGGAAGCCCGTCGGACGGGCGGCCATGCAGCGCGGACGAGCGGGCAGCTTTCGATCACTTGCGGACGAACGGCAAGACTTCTCGGACGCCGGGAATGACTCTCAAAGCGGGAAGGATCGCACTTTGATCCAGCCGGACGGAAGCGACGGCGAAAGGAGAGAGTCATGAAAAACGCGTTGTCTCGTGTTTCGGAGGTCAACACGGATCGTTCGAACTCGGTGGCCAATGCCCTCGCCGACCGCCTCGAGCAGGGGGCCCGCGCGCTCGCCGGCTTCGCGAGCAACCTGACGGAGGAGCAGTGGCAGACCCGTCTTCCTCACGACGGGCGCAAGATCGGCGTCGTCGTCCACCACGTCGGCAACATGTATCCGATCGAGATCGAGCTCGCGCAGAAGCTCGCGGCCGGCGAGCCGATCGCGGGCGTGACCTGGGAAACGGTCCACGGGATCAACGCCGCGCACGCCCGGGAGCAGGACGGCATCACGAAGATGGAAGCGCTCGAGTTCCTGCAGCGTAACAGCGCGGCTGCGGCGAAGGCGATCCGAGCGCTCTCCGATGAGCATCTCGCGAACAGCGCGCCGATCTCACTCTACGGAGATGCCCCGTTGAGCTCCCAGTTCATGCCGGAAGATCACGCCGTCCGGCACAGCTACCACCACCTCGCCCGGATCCGAGCCGCATTGAAGACGTGAATTTACGGCGGTCAGCTCTGCGAGCCGGGGGGGACGCTGCGATCGATGTCCCGTCCCGCCGGCGCAGAGCTGACCCTTCTTTCCTCTTGCCCTCGTCGGAGACCTACGGCGTAAACGCCTGGATGTCGGCCGTGCTCGCCAGCGTCCCGAAAGGATTGAAATAGGTCCTGACGGCTGCGTTGGTCGTGTCGGTCACCGTGACCGTGTATTCCACGCCCGACCCGGAAGCGATGAACACCCAGTACTTCGCGTTGAAGGCGCGCCCGTCCAGGACCTTGACGAGTAACTCGAGGTTGTTGGGGCTGAAGAACCAGAACGCGCCCGAATCCGCCGCGATCCCCGTCGACTGAGCCGTCGCGGTCTGGCCGGGCGGCACCCGGAACGTGGCCTGCACCTTGAAGCGTCCGCCGTTCAAGCACAGCGAAGTCGCGTCTGTGATGCAGCCACCGGCCACTCCGTTCGCGCTTTGCGGCTCTCCGTAGATGAAGTCGTCCATGACGACCACATCTCCCCCGGCGAAATTGTCGTTGGGGCCGAGCGCAACGTCTCCGCTTCGGATCCGCACGCGGCTGACGCGCTCTCCGCCGTTGAAAGAAACCCCGAGGAACGAAAGGTTCTGGCTGCCCGGCGCCAGAGCCGGGACCGCGAAGATCCCGAGAGAGGAGCCTGACTGGTCGTAGAACTGAAGGGAGGTTGAGGTCGCCGAATCCACGTCGGTGAACACGGCGCCGAATCCGCTGACGACGGCGGGATTCGCCGTGCCCGGCAGGAAGAACACGACGTCCGTGATGTTGCTGCCGATCGCCGTAAAGAGACGCTCGGGTGAGAAGGTCTGGAAGTCGTTCGAGTAGTTCGCATTGAGATTCGCGAACCGCACCGCCGTGGTCATCGGATTTCCGGCCTTCGCACTGACCTGGAATCCGCTGCCCGCGGTCGAGAAGACGATGCCTCGCGGGGAATTGGAATTGAAGAAGTTGGCCGGAAGGGCATTGGGAGACGAAGCGGTGTCGGGGACCCCGTCCCAGTTGATCTCGCGGCGGCCGCCCGGGAACGTCCCACCCACGCCGTTGTTGGCGCCGCCGAGATCGGCTCGGAATTGATCGACGGCCGTCTGGATCGATGCGGGTGACGCGCCCGCCGCACTGCGAGTGATCGCCGCCGCAGTGGCGAGGGCCGGAAAGACCAGAAGAACCCCCAGGGCGACCAGTAGGAATCGACGAGTCATCGCATCCTCCTTCCTTCGAATGGGCGCCACGATCGCGGCGCGAGGGTTAGGAGCATACCGCCGGCAGCACCCCTCGCGGGCCCCAACCAGCCCCTGAACCTGCGACCCATGGACGAGTCGCCGAACCGCTACAAGGCCCCGGCCAAAGTATGCTTTTCGCCATGCTTCAGGCGCGGATGACCCCAGCGCGAGCCCGGTTCAGGCCTGCATTGCCGATCGTGGCGGCCTCCTGGTTTTGAGCTTCGCGAACCCTCCGAACGCCGTCGAGGAAGGCGCCAGGCTGACGGCGCAGATGAAAGCGGCCAGCGGCGGCGCGGCGCTCGACAGGCCGCCGGGATTCCACGAAGCCGGCACGGTCGTCCGCGACGGCGCCACCGGCACGTACGAGATCTGGGCGGATCTCCACGCGCTGCGCAGCACCGGCACGCACAGCTTCGGCGCGAAAACCGGGACGAGCGGATTCGACGGCCGGAGAGCGTGGGCCGTCGGCCCCGACGGCGCCGTGCACGTCGACACCTCGCCTCAAGGGCTCGCCGGTGCGCGCCTCGGCACGTACCTGACCATTTTCGGGTTCTTTTACCCCGATCGCTTCCCCGCGCAGTTCGAATCTCGCGGCCGCCGGAAGGCGACGGCGTCGAGTACGACGTCGTGACCGTGACCCCCGCAGGCAGTCTTCCCGCCGACCTCTGGCTCGACGTCCGGACACATCGCCTGCAGCGGATAACGGGCACCGACGGAACGGTGGCGTTCACAGGCGTCGTGAAGCGTTACGAAGTGGTGGACGGCATCTGGGTTCCGTTCTCATTGTCGCAAACCGAGGGCGAGCACGCGTTCACACAGGAACTGACCTCGGTCACGTTCGGACCCGTGCCGGCGGAACGATTCGCGCCGCCCACGCCCCCCGGCAGCACCCTCGACAAGAAGTAGCGGAAAGCCGGAGACGACCTACCTGCGACCGCGTCGGATCGCCTCGATCGCCCGCTCGCAGTCGTCGTTGATCCGCTGCCGGTCGATCTGGTACTCCCCCTCGGACTTCTCCCGCTCGGCCGGGTCGTGACTCTGTTTCAGCGCGTCCCTGAAGAGGATTTCGCATTCCGCCATGCGCGCGGCGGCGACGCGCCTGGCCTCGGCGATCTCTTCCTTTTGCTTCGAGCTCAGCGGCTTCTCCTTCGTTCCGGCGGGGTCCGCCGCACGAAGGCGTTCCATCGCGAGCTCGAAGGACGACTTGGGCCCCTTGGTCATCGGGCGATGCTATACGAGCGGGCTCTCGCTCTCTCGCCGAAAGGGACACGCTGCGAAATCACGATTTCAGGACCGACCCCATCCCGCGTCAAGGGATCGGATCGATCGGAGTTCGCTTCGGCTCCTTGCCGAAACGTTCCCGTGACCGCTCGATGTGCTTTCGGATTTCGACGTCGCGATCCTTCGGCTCGGCGGTCGTGACCCAGCCCTGGATCAGGCGCTCGGCGGCTGCGGCGACTTCGTCGACGGCCCGCTGGAAAAGCTCTTCGTTTGCCTTCGAGGGCTTGTTCGCGCCGCTCAACTTGCGGACGAACTGCAGGGAGGAGGCGCGGATCTCCGTCGGGGTCGCCGGCGGGGCGAAGTTGGCGAGTGTTCGGATGTTTCGGCACATGTGGACACTGTAATCGCGGCGAGCCTGCGGCGGCAAACCCGGTTAGGGTTCCGACGCATGCCTCATCGCGTGTCTCGACGCGGTCCGACAGGGCGGGCGTGTCGCCTGGCCCAACGGCGTCGAGCCGGCGCCCCGCAAACGCGCCGGGTTGCGGATGAAGGGATACGACGCGAAAGAAGGAGCGCGCGAGCTCGAGAAGCTGACGCGGGCTATAGAAGCTTGAAACTGCGCGTTCCGATCGCGGCGCGCTACCCGCTCGCGCGAGTCGCCGACGCGCACCGGCGGCTCGCGAAGGGGCACGTGTTCGGGAAGGTCGTGCTTCGGATCCGCTGGACCGACTCGTCCACGGGCCCCGGCACGGAAAAGGACGGCCAGGCGCGTCGCCAAAGTCAGCGAATCAATCGCTATGTTCGGAGCGTGACGGAAGGACCGACTAAAGGGAAGAGGGCGCGTGGCACTCTCAGGCGAAGGAGGGAGGCCATGCGAGAGGATCTCCAAGACGTCGTGGCACGTGACGGCGCGATCGTGCGGAGAGACGCTGTTGAGCGCGAGTTTTCCGCCGAAGCGTGAGGCGCTCCAGGGTCTGCTGCAACGGTTGGACGGATGCCGGGTTCACAGCGTGTACGAGACAGGGCCGTTCGGATACGGGCTGCACGACTGGCTTCGATCGCGTCAGGTGGACTCGATGATGGTGTCGGCGGCGCACGTGCCGGGAGAGATTGGCAATCGGGTGAAGACGGA
>JBBRDK010000041.1:0-30836 GCA_038203955.1 Thermoanaerobaculia bacterium
CTCGAGATGTCCAAGAGCGGCCTCTTCGCCCACTTCCAGTCGAAGGAAACGCTCCAGGTCCAGGTCCTCGCCCGGGCGGCGTCCCTCTTCGCCGAGATCGTCGTCCGTCCCGCTCTCGCGGCTCCCCGCGGCGAGCCGCGGCTGCGCGCTCTCTTCGAGCGGTGGCTCGACTGGACGAAAACCGCGGGATTGCCGGGCGGCTGCCTCTTCGTCACGGCGGCGGTCGAGCTCGACGACCGGCCCGGCCCGGTGCGAGATCGTCTCGTCGCGCTTCAGAAGGAATGGCTCGACGTGATCGCGCGGGTCGCCCGGACCGGAATTTCGGAGGCCCACTTCGCCGACGACCTCGATCCTGATCAAGTCGCCCACGATCTCTACGGGGTCATGCTCGGGTATCACCACGCCGCGCGGCTCCTGCGCGATCCCCGCGCGGCGGACCGCGCCCGCGCCGGTTTCGAGACTCTGCTGACGGCGAGCCGCTCTCGGAGGAGCGCCTGATGCCAGCGGCCCAGGCGTCTCCTCGCGCGGGCCGGCGGCTCGCCGCCGTGCGGCTCGGCATGCGGACCCTGGGCGCGCTCGCCCCTCCCTTAGCCGCCCGCGCAGCCGTCGCGCTCTTTCGCCGGCCTCCCGGCCACACGGGGTGGGAGGGCGAGAGCGCAATCCTGGAGGAAGGGAGCCGCGTTTCCTTTCCGGTCCGCGGCGCTCCGGTCTCGGCGTGGACGTGGGGCGCGGGGCCGTCCGTCCTTCTCGTGCACGGCTGGGGCAGCCGGGGCGGCCGGCTCGGATCGTTCGTTCATCCCCTGATCGAGGCGGGGTTCTCCGTCGTCGCGTTCGATGCGCCCGGCCATGGAGCGACCGGCGGGAGATTGTCGTCCCTGCCGGAGTTTCTCTTCTCGATCGAGGCCGCCCACCGGATCTACGGGCCCTTCGCGGGGATCATCGGCCACTCTCTCGGCGGAGCCGCGGCCACGCTCGCGGTCGGGCGCGGCGTGCGCGCCGACCGAGTGGTCCTGGTGGCGCCCGCCGCCGATCCCGCCGGCTACACCCGCCGCTTCGCCGAGATCGTCGGCATCGCGCCCGGCGTGCGCGAGCGGATGGAAGCCCGTCTCGTGCGCGAGTTCGGTTTGCGGTGGGCGGAGTTCGACGTCCTGGCCGCCGCGCGGCGGCTCTCCGTTCCTCTGCTGGTGTTTCACGACGAGGCCGACGGCGAAGTTCCTTTCCGCGACGGCGCCGCGATCGCCTCCGCGTGGCCAGGCGGGTCCATCGTTTCGACGCGCGGGCTCGGACATCGTCGCATCGTGCACGACCCCGCCGTCGTCGCGAGAGCCGTCGAATTTCTCGCCGCGCGAGAGTCGGGCACGGCGATCGCGCGTTAGACCCTCCTGCGTCCAGGAGCGGCTCGGCCGCCAGCCCGGCGGAAGCCCTCAGGCCGGCGAAACGCTCATGCCGGTTCTCAGCTTCGCCGCCGCCTTCCGCAAGGTCCGCGCGAGCGACTCGTCGACTCCGGCGGCAAGCGCCTCCTCGAGCGAGAACCACGCGATCCCGCTGATCTCCACCGGCTCCCCGGGACCGGCGTCTCCCTGAAAGACGACGAGGTAACGCAGGTCGAAGTGGAAGTGGGCGGGCTCGGATCCGCGCGCGGGAATCGGATGGACGTCTACGTCGAGCACGCGTCCGGAGTTTCCGGGAACCAGTTTGTCGGCGCCCGTCTCCTCGCGCACTTCGCGCAGTGCGGTATCGAAAACCGTGCCGTCCTCGGGATCCGAGTGTCCGCCGGGCTGCAGCCACCGCTCGAACTTGCGGTGGTGAATGAGGAGGAAGGCCGATCCGTCCGGCCTCGCCACGATCGCGCTGCCGGTGACGTGTCCGGCGGGATTTTCCCGGGAGAAAGGGTCCGCGGAAGAAGCGACGAACTCACGGATCCGGTCGAGCGCGCCGCGCTCAAGCTCGTCGGCGGGAGCGTGCGCCCGCAGTTCCTCGAGAAGCCTCTCGGCGCGAGGGGTCACGGCCGCATTTTGTCGCGTCGGATGGCAGGGGCAAAAGGAAGGCGAGAGGCACTGGGCGCTGGGCGCTGGGGTCGAGCGATAAAGGCAAACGACGAAGGGCCGACGCGCCGTGCCTGGAGGTCCCGGGGGGACGCCGGAGGGCTCGAAAACGTAAAGCACGCGGCCGAAAGCGAACATTCGGCCCGGGTCTGCGTATTTGACCGTGCCCCCGGCAAATTCGAACCCAAGTCTGAGGAAGCCATGACCAAGAAGAAAAAGCGATTTATCTGGCTCGGCGTCGTCGCCGTCCTCCTGGCGGCGGCGGGGGTCATTGCGGCCCGGGGACGGGAAAAGCCCGACGCGAAGAACCAGAGCGGCCCGTTCCGGCTCGGGAAGGTCCAGGCCGAGGACCTCCAGGTCAGTGTCCGGGAAGTCGGCGTCGTCGATCCCGAGACCAAGGTCGACGTGAAGTCCGCCGTCTCGGGGCGTGTGATCTCCCTGCGGGTCCGGGACGGTGCGGTCGTGAAGACCGGCGACATGCTGGCCGAGATCGAGCCCGACGTAAATCAGGCGCAGTCGCTCTCGGATACGCAGGCCGGCCTGACTTCCGCGGAGCTCAAGCTGAAGGACGCGGACCGCGAGTTCGCGACCCAGAAGGCGCTCTTCGAGCAGGGCCTCCTGGGCAAGGACGGCTTCAAGCAAGTCGCCAACCTTCACGACCAGGCGGTCGAAGCGCTCCGCGCCGCGAAGATGCGCTACCAGATCGTCGAGGACCGCGGCATTCCGATCTCCGGCAACGCGGCGTCGCAGAAGGCGCGCGTCACGGCGCCGATGAGCGGCGTCGTCATCAAGAAGGGCGTCGAGCTCGGCGAGACCGTGACCTCGGGCGTCTCCTCCTTCAACGCGGGGACCGTCCTTTTCACCGTTGCGGACTTAAAGTCGCTCCTGATCCGGGTCAACCTGAATGAAGTCGACATCGCGAAGGTCCACGTCGGCCAGCCGGTGCGGATCACCCTGGACGCGTATCCACAGAAAGTCTTCACCGGCAAGGTCCGCTTCGTCGCGCCGGCCGCCAAGCTCGTCGAGAAGATCAAGGTCTTCGAAGTCGAGGTCGCCCTGGATGAGCTCGGTGAGTTCTTCAAGACGGGAATGAGCGCGAACGTCGAGATTCTCGGGGAGAAGCGCGATCGCGCCGTTTCGATCCCGCTCGAGGCGCTGCAGAAGAAGGACGGCAAGACCGTCGCGTATCGCCTGAAGGCGGGACTCAAGCCGCAGCAGCTCGCCGCCGCCAAGGAGGCCCTGAGCGGCCGCAACAAGTTCATCTGGCTCTCGGACCACTGGAAGGAGTATTTCGACGCCGTCCCCGTCTCCGCCGGCATCGCGACGCTCGAGCGCGTCGAGGTCCTGGCGGGCCTGAAGCCGGGCCAGCAGGTGGCGCTGGAAGACCCGTCGAAGAAGAAGGTCGAAAAGGACGACGACAACGACTGAGGGAAGCTGTCAGCTCTCAGCCGGGGCCTGACGCTCAACGCTCACCTCTCAACATGAAAATAATCGAGACATCCGACCTGACGAAAACCTACGGCACCAACGGCGTCGCCGTCCACGCCCTACGCGGCATCGACCTCGAGGTCGAGCGCGGCGAGTTCGTCGCGCTGATCGGGCCTTCCGGGTCGGGCAAGTCCACGTTGATGGCCATTCTCGGCTGCCTCGACCTGCCGACCTCGGGCCAGTACTCCTTAGACGGGCGGCGCGTCGAGGGGCTCTCGGGAATCGAGCTCGCGCAGCTGCGCAACGAGAAGATCGGCTTCGTCTTCCAGCAGTACAACCTGCTGCCGAAGGCCTCCGTGCGGCGCAACGTCGAGCTCCCGATGCTGTACGCCGGCGTCCCGCGCAAGGAGCGCAGGCAGCGCGCGCTCGAGCTCCTCGAGAGGGTCGGCATCGCGGAGAAGGCCGACCGGCTCCCCTCGGTCCTGTCGGGGGGGCAGCGCCAGCGCGTCGCGGTCGCGCGGGCACTCGCGAACCGGCCGGCGCTTCTCCTCGCCGATGAGCCCACGGGCGCCCTCGATTCGAAGACGGGCCATGAAGTGCTCGAGCTCTTCAGCGAGCTGCACGGGCAAGGCAACACCATCATCATCGTCACGCACGATCTCGCGATCGCGAAAATGGCCGGCCGCCAGGTCGAGATCCATGACGGCCTGATCGCGACGGCCGAGCAGGTCGCGTAGGAGCTCTCCGTGGCCACCGGCAAGCTCACGGAGCGCGTCCGCAACGCCTGGGCGGAGATGCGCGAAAACCTCGGCCGCTCGACGCTCCAGTCGCTCGGGGTGATGCTCGGCGTCGCCTCGGTGCTCGGCGGATTCTCGATCACCGACAGCATGCGTCAGCGCTCGAAGCAGCTCTACATCAAGATGGGCGGCCTCGATAAGTTGAACGTCCAGCCGTCTGCGGTCGTCAAGGAGGGCAGCCCGACGGCGCTCCAGATGGCGAACCTCGGGCTGCGAAACGCCGACGCCGAGGAAGGCCGGACGCTGAACCCGAACGCCATCAGCGGCGTCGCGGTGCAGAAGTTCGCCCGGGCGCGCGTGCGTTCGCCATACGCGGATCAGGAGCGGGACATCCGCGGCATCGGCGGCGACTTTCTCGCCACGGACGGCTACGAGGTGAGTCGCGGGCGCAACTTCACGCCGGAGGATTACGCGGCGGGCGCGCCCGTGGCGATCCTCGGCACCGAGCCGTTCGGGGTGTTCTTTCCCAACGGCGACGCGATCGGCCGGACGATCCGCATCGGTGACGTGCCGGTGACGGTGGTTGGCATCCTGAGCGAGCGCGTCTTCCACTTCCGAAAATCCAACCGAAACATGTTCCGACGCCGCAACCGGATCATCGCGGTGCCGACGAGCCTGGTCACCCGGCGCTTCGAGGGCGACCAGTACCGGCGCGCGGACCGCGTCACGTTCCGCATCCGCGATTTCGACGCGATGGCGATGTTCTCGAAGAGCCTGGGCTCGATGCTCAAGGCCAACCACCGCCAGCAGGATGACTTCCGCCTGGACGACGTCGCGGCGCGGGTGAAGAAGGAGCAGAGCCAGAGCGACGCCTACAACATCATCTTCATGCTCTCGGGCGTGCTGTCGCTGATCGGCGGCGGCATGGTCAACGTCAACATCCAGATGGCGACTTTGAAGGAGCGCATCCGCGAAGTCGGCGTCAAGATGGCGATCGGCGCATCCGGCCGCGAAGTCTTCAAGGACTTCATGACGGAGGCACTCCTGCTCACGGGGACGGGCTCCCTCGTCGGGCTCCTGATGGGCGTCGGGTTTTCCAAGATCATCACGTACTCGATCGGCGTTCCCCTCCACGTGGACGCGAAGAGCTTCGTCGCCGCCTACGGGCTGGCAGCGATATTCGGGTTCGTCTTCGCGCTCTTTCCCGCGTTCAAGGCGAGCCGGCTGTCGCCCATGGAGGCCCTGCGCTATGAGTAGCGAGCGGGCCGTGGCGGCTGCCGCCATCCCGGACTCCGCGCCCGCGCGCGAGACGCATGCCGCCGCCCTTTCGATTCCGGCGCACCTTGCCCTCTACGGCGAAGTGGTCCGCGGCGGCCTGATCGAGCTGTGGGCGCACAAGCTCCGCTCGATCCTCACGCTGACGCTTCTCATGCTCGGCGTCTTCGCTCTCGTCGTGATGACGTCGGTGATGGACGGGATCATGGACAAGATCTCGACGGGCTTTTCGGGGATGAGCTGGGACGGGACTCTGATGGTCGTCCCGAAATCGCCGGAGACCACGGAAGACCAGAAGCGGTTCGCGATGAGCCCGGGACTCCGGTACGAGGACCTCCCGCGGCTGACCGCGCCCAACGAAAAGGTGCTCGCGTTCATCCCGCGCGCGTCCAAGCGCTCGGCGACGCGCATCTCGGGCGGCACCGAGAGGATCTTCGTCAACGGCGTCGCTTTCGACTACGGCAAGTGGATGAACCGGCCGATCGGGCTCGGGCGGGGACTGACGGAGGACGACCAGCGGCGTCGCTCGACCGTGGCCGTCGTCGGCGCGACCCTGGCCTCGAAGCTCTTCGGCGGTTCCGATCCCGTGGGCCGGGACGTCTTGGTCGAGGGGATCCCGTTTCGCGTCGTCGGCGTGCAGGCGAAGGGGCAGATTTTTTCGGACGAGAACTGGCAGGACGCCAACGGCATCTCGGTCCCGCTCGAGACCTACATGGACCGGATCGATTCCGAGCACAAGCTGACGCAGCTCTCGGTGAAGCTCAAGAACAAGCGGGACCTGGGCGAGCTCTCGACCGTGATGGTCGGCCGCGCGCGGCAGGCGCATCACGGGATCGAGGACATCGAAGTGAAGGACCTCGAGGCGGAGCTCGCGCGCTCTTACCAGCAGTTCTTGAACCAGATCTTCGGGTGGAAGGTCGTTCTGATGAGCCTCGCCGCGACGGTCCTCCTCGTCGGCGGCGTCGGCGTGCTGTCCGTCATGATGATCTCGTTCTCGGACCGCCGATTCGAGATCGGGCTGCGCAAGGCGATGGGGGCGTCGGACTCCGAGATCCTCATCCAGTTCCTTCTCGAAGCCTGCGTGCTCGCCGCGATCGGGGCGACGCTCGGAACATTCTTCGGCGCCGGCGTCTGCAAGGCCCTCTCGGCGAGCTTCCCCTACGGCCTCGTGGTCAATCCGGTCGGACTCGTCGTCGCCTGGGCAGTCGCCCTCCTGCTGGCCATGACTTTCGGCATGTATCCGGCCGTAAGAGCCGCGCGCCTCTCCCCGATGGAGGCGATGAGGTAGACGCGACCTCTGCTCCCTTCTGCTCTTTTCTGCTCCCTCTCCCCGCGCGCCGGGGGAGAGGGCCGCGGTGAGGGACGAGACAGGAAGCACGGCAGCTGAATTCCGAGGGCCGGACGCCGCATCCTGCCCTCCCCCCGGGTCCGGGGCGAGGGTGAGCTCAAGCAAAACTTCCTAGAATTGATTCGTACCTTCCCTAACCTTGACGGTTTCCGGACGTCTAACAGCGGTAGTGGGGACCCGGACCGCGAGCCGGAAGCTCGTTCTGCTGATTCTTCTGTATCTTCTCGCCCTGTGGCTGGCGACGACCGCGCTGCACGCCCAGGAAGGCGAGCCGATCCACATCACCCGCACGGACGGCCCGATCACGATCGACGCCGATCTCTCCGATCCAGGCTGGAAGAACGCCGCCCGCATCGAGACGTGGTTCGAGACGAACCCGGGCGACAACCTCACCCCGAAGGTCAAGAACGTCGGGTACCTGACGTACGACGACCGGTTCTTTTACGCGGCCTTCGAATTTGCCGATCCCGATCCTTCGAAGATCCGGGCTCCCTACGCCGACCGGGATCAGATCGGCGGCTCCCTCGACTACGGCGGGATCATCATCAATCCGCGCAACGACGGCCGCAGCGGCCTCCTCCTTCTCGCCAACCCCCGAGGGATTCAGTACGACGCGGTCAGCGACGACTTCTCGGGGGAGGACAGCTCGCCCGACCTCTACTGGGATTCCGCGGCGAAAATCACGCCGGCCGGGTGGGTCCTCGAAATGCGCGTGCCCTTCTCCTCGCTCCGCTATCCCAAAGGCGATCCCCAGACGTGGGCGATCATGCTCTACCGCAACTATCCGCGGGAGTTCCGCTACCAGTTCTTCACGTCGCGCCTGCCGAGGGGATCGAGCTGTTTCCTGTGCCACTGCGCGCCTCTCACCGGCCTGTCGGGGCTGCCGTCCGGCGGCCATCTCGTGGTCGCCCCGTACGCGACCTTCAAAGAGGAGGGGGTCCCGCGGGGAGAGCCCGGCTCGCCGCTCCTCAACAAGCCGGCCCGCGGCGACGGCGGCGTGGACGCGAAGTGGAATCCCAACGAGAACACGGCCATCGACGCGACGATCAATCCCGATTTCTCGCAGGTGGAGTCCGACGTCGCGCAGATCGGCGTCAACGAGCGCTTTGCGCTGAACTTCCCCGAGAAGCGGCCCTTCTTCCTGGAGGGGATCGAGCTCTTCTCGACGCCGATTCCCGCGGTCTACACGCGCAGCATCACGTCGCCGCGGTGGGGCGCGCGCGCGACGGGGAAGATCGGCGAAACGGGATACACCGTGCTCGTCGCGGAAGATCGCGGCGGCGGGAGCGTCATCCTCCCGGGGCCCAACGGATCCGATTTTGCCGACCAGGACTTCCGGTCGTTCGTCGGGATCGGGCGGGCCCGCCACAACATCGGCAAATCGTTCCTGAGCTTCCTCGCCACGGACCGCGAGATCTCAGGAGGCGCCTTCAACCGCGTCTACGGCCCGGATTTCCAGTGGCGGCCGAACGATCACGAGACGGTCACCGGGCAATTTCTGCTGAGCAACACGAAGACGCTGGACCGGCCGGATCTGACGCCGGAGTGGACGGGCCGGCGGCTCGATTCTCACGGCGCCGACGTCTGGTATCAGCACACGGACCCGCGCTTTGACTGGTTCACCGAGTATCAGGACTTCGGCGACGGCTTCCGCGCGGAAGACGGTTTCGTCCCGCAGGTCGGCTACCGGCGCAACTACCTGGAAAGCGGCTACACCATCCGTCCGAAGGGCATCTTCAACCGCTTCCGCCGATTCGTCCAGGCGGAGTACTCCGCCGACACGGAGCACAACCTGATCTTCCGGGACGTCTCGGGCGGAATCGAGCTGGACGGCCGCTGGAACTCGTCGTCCCGCTTTCGCCTCGCGTTTGACCGGGTGAGAAGCGGGACGAAGGACATTCCGCGGCGCCAGCTGCTCTTCAAGATCCAGTTCGCCCCGTCGGGCGCGATCTCGGGGATCGCTCTTTCTGGCTTCGTCGGTGAGCAGGTGGACTTCGCTAACTCGCGCGGCGGGCGTGGAGCGAACCTGGTCCTGACGGCGACCGTCCGCCCCTCGGACCACCTGGCGCTCGCCGTCAACGGGGCGCTGCGCTGGCTCGACGTGACCCCCGACGGCGGCGGGTCGCGCGAACGCCTGTTCACCGCGGAAATCGCCCGGCTGAAGGCCACCTACACGTTCACGGCCCGGTCCTACTTCCGAGCCATCGCGCAATATGTTCGGACCAACCGCGATGTGTCCCTCTATCGATCCGCCGTCGACGCGCGGGAAGGATCACTGACCGGGTCCGCCCTGTTCGCCTACAAGCTGAATTGGCAGTCCGTCCTTTTCGTCGGGTACGGCGACAACCGCACGCTCTCCGAGTCCAATACATTCGAGCGTCAGGACCGGCAATTCTTCCTGAAGGTCTCGTACGCGTTTCAGAGGTAGTTGTCAGTTGCCAGTTGTCAGTCAGTTGAGCGGGGACGCTATTTCCGCGAGCCGTATCTGTTCGCGAAGATCTGTGTGACCTCCGCGCCATAGAAGAGGATCAGGCCCGAGTAGTACGTCCACAGCAGGACCACCACGAGGGACCCGGCGCCGCCGTAGGGCCCCGAGATGTGGCCCAGGTAGAGGCCGATCAGGAACTGGCCGAGCACGAAGAGAAGCGAGGTGAACCCGGCGCCGATCCAGACGTCGCGCCAGGCGATCTTCGTGTCCGGGAGAAATTTGAAGATCAGTGCGAAGAGCAACGCGACGACCGCCCACGAAAAGATCGCGTGCAGCGCGCCGAAGAGGAACGTCACTTCCTCTCCCGACTTCTTGCCCACCGCGGACAGGGCCGCGGAGATCACCAGCGAGACGAGCAGCAGGAATCCCGTTCCGAGGACCATCGCAAGCGACAGGAAACGCGAGCGGATCATGTTCCAGATGCCGCCCGTCTGCTTCTCGGGCACGTCCCAGATCTTGTTCAGCATCTGCTGGAGGTAGCCGAAAACGCCGCCGGCGCCCACGAGGAGCGTCGCGAGCCCCAGGATCGTCGCGATGATGCCCGTCGAGGGTTTGCTCGCCTGCTGCATGAGGGATCCGACGGTGGCCGCCGCCTGCGGGCCGACGAGCTGGCTGATCTGCGCCATCAGGCGCCCTCGAACCTCATCCTTGCCGAAGACGAGGCCGGCGACGGCGACGACGATGATCAGCAGCGGCGCTAAGGACAGCATGGTCGAGTAGGCGAGCGCCGCCCCGCGCGTCAGCGCCTCGTGCTTCTGGAAGTCCTTGAAGGCGTCGCGGAAGAGCTCCCACACGAATTTGAAGCGCTCGCCCCAGGAGGCGTCCTCGAGCGCCTTCAGAGTCTGCTTCGCTTTCTGCTCGCCGGCCTCCTCGGAGGCGGGCGGGGCTTTCTTTTCCCGGCCGGCATCGGACTTCGGCCCGGCCGCGCGAAGCGTCTTACCGGGAGTCTCGTCCTTGTCGGGCTTGCCGGCGGCGCGGCCGTCCCGCTCCGCTTTCCCGTCCGCCGGGGGGGATGGAGATTTCTCGCCCTCCTCGCGCTCGTCGTCCTCCGGCCGCGCCTCCTCGGCGGCGCGGCGCCCCGCCAGGAGCTTCTGGCCGCCCGAGGCGAGGGCGCGCCGAACGAGGGGCGACCGCAGCAGCGCGAAGAGGAGCGTGATCGGGATGGGCCTCGGCCGCAGCTTGTCGAGCTTGATGTCGGCCTTGCGGAGCGATCGGCCCCACCGGGACGCGGCGGACTCGACGCGATTTCTCCGCATGCGCCGGACCGCCGCGGTGACCGCCAGTCCCGCGCCCGCCGCCGCCGCGGCCACGGCCGCCATCTGGAGCCATATCCCGCCGCGCCTCTTCCAGATCTCGACCCGGGCGCGCACGACCGCAAGATCCCTCGCGATCTCGGCGCGGTCTTCCTCCGCGTCCTTATCGAGCCGGGTGATTCGCTTCGCCTCGTCGCCCATGAAGGGGCTCAGGGTGCAAGTTCCGGGCCCCTCACCCTCTTCCCTCCGGGGTTGGGGCGTCAGGCTTTCGACCGGATAACATCGGCCCGCTCAGAAGGAGAAGGCATGAGCTCACGAAAGGCATTCCTCTGGTCCGGTCTGCTCGCGCTGGCTCCTCTGCTGGCCGCGGCTCTGGACGGCTCGGCGGGCGGCGTGCGCTGGGTCGTCCCAGCCGGGTGGACCACGCAGCCTCCGCGCCAGATGCGGGCCGCGACGTATTTGCTTCCGGCGAAGGCCGGCGGCGAACCGGCCGAGTGCGGCGTCTTCTACTTCGGGCAGCGGCAAGGCGGTTCGGCCGCCGAGAACATCGAACGGTGGGGCACGCAGTTCGAGGGCGCGCCCCCTCCCGCCACGGCGGTCGAGACGGTCGACGGGATGCGGGTTCACCTCGCCCAGACTTCCGGGACGTACCTCTCCCCCGGCGGTCCGACGATGCAGTCGCAGGGGAAGAAGCCGGGCTATCGCCTCATGGGCGCAATCGTCGAGGGCCCCGAGGGGCTCGTCTTCTTCAAGTGCACGGGGCCGGCGGCGGCGATCTCCGCCGCGCAGCCGGCGTTCGACTCCCTCGTGCGGTCGCTGAAGAAAAACTCGGTCACGAAGGTGTGATCGCGGCGAGCTCCTCCGCCAGCGCGCGGATCGTCGCGGGCGCGCACCCCTCCGCCTTGTTGTTCACCAGGACGTAGACCGGCCTGCCCTCCGCCGCGCGGATGAGATTGAGTGTGTCCCGCCGCATCTCCGGGTTCTCGTCGACGATGCGGTTGAAGGGCAGGAACTCTTCCCGGCGCTCGTCGTACCCGGTTCCCGGGCGCAGGAGCAGACGGACGACGACGACCGGCGCTTCCGGCGGCACGTCGCGCGCCTGCTCTCCCGGCATCGGCATTCCCGTCGCGGCGTTGTAGACGTGCGCCGCGCCATGCCGGAGAAGCACGCGCCGGTACTCCGTGGTCAGGAGCGCCGGGTCGCGCAATTCGACCCCGTAGTGAAACTCGCGCGGCAGCTCGTCTAAAAACCGATCGAGCGCCGCCGCGAACGCGCCCGGAGCCAGACGCGTTTCGCGCGGAGCGGGCGGAAACTGCAGGAGGAACGGGCCCGTGTGCTCGGCGAACTCTTCCCGGAAGGGCAGGAGCATTTCCTCCTCGAACCGGCGGGCGTTCAAGAAATCAGGATTGGGCTCGCGGGCGCCGAGGAGCGAGGCCCCCGTCACGGCCGCCGGGGCCTTGGCGCAGCAGAGAAACCCCTGCGGCAGCTGCTCCGCATACCGCCGGAGGTCCTCCCGAGGGATCGGCGCATAGAAACCTCGGTCGATCCCGACCGTAGTCAGAAGAGGATGCCGCGCATAGTCGATCAGCCCCTCGCGGGCCAGCCGGGCAGCGGTCGCTTTCCCCGGGTAGACGATTCCTTCCCAGCCGGGAAAGCTCCACGAGCTGGTGCCGAAGCGGACGTTCCTAGGCAGCCGCGCCGCCAGGGCACGCGCCTCCTCCCGCTCGCGATCGAGGCGTCGTTCTGACGCGCCCGGAGTCCTCCCAGCAGGCTCGAGGCCGAAAAGGGGGATCTGGCGGGGAGGGCCGCCGCGTTCATCCATCGCGGATTCGGGATTCTGACACGGTAGAATTCGAGCACCGGAGGAACAACATGTTCGGCTATCGGAAGGCGCTCCGCATCGCCCTCGCCGTAGCCGTGTTCCTCGTGACCCTGGGCCTGAAGGCGCAGAGCGGACCGGCGCCTGTCGATCGAAAGGCGCCGATGGAATCAGCTCAGAAACTGGAAACGGAGCTCACCGCCAAATACGGCGTGGGAGAACGCGAGCGCATCCGGCGCGGCCTCCGCCAGGCCGGCGATTTCTGGCGCTCCTCCGATGGAAAAGACGCGGCCTTCGCCGACTTCGTTCGCGCGAACTACGCGGGCGATGCGGCGGCCCGCGACGCTCTCTTCTCGCGCCTCGAGCTCGCGATGGAGACCCTGGACGGGCACATGCTCGAGATCGCGCGCGACTTCCGGCGCCAGTCGGACCTCGACCTCGGGACCATCTATCCTTTCGACGAAGCTCTCGCGGGCTACGACCCTTCGGCGCACGTCAGCGACGACCTGTTCGCGAACAAGCTCGCGTTCACCGTTCTCCTGAATTTTCCGCTGACGACTCTGCAGGAGCGGCTCGCATCCGGCGAGACATGGTCGCGGCGGGAGTGGGCCGAGGCGCGACTGGCCCAGCGGTTCGGAAAACGCATCCCGGCGGAGGTCAACCTCGCCCTCTCCTCGGCGGCCTCCGAGGCCGCGCGTTACATCGCGGAATACAACGTCTGGATGCATCACGTCGTGGACGCGCGCGGTGCGCGCCTCTTTCCCGCCGGCATGCGCCTGCTCTCCCACTGGAATCTCCGCGACCAGATCAAGTCGGACTATGCCGCTCCGAAGGACGGCCTGGCCCGCCAGCGGACGATCCAGCGGGTGATGGAGCGCATCGTCACGCAGACGATTCCTGCGGCCGCGGTCGACAATCCCGGCGTCGACTGGAACCCGTTCACGAACGACGTCAAACCCGCCGCCGTCAAAGACTCCGACCGGCCGCTGCCGCCGGGACGCGCGGCTTCCTCCGCGGCGGAGCCGGACACGCGCTACGCGCGCCTGCTCGCGATCTTCCGGGCGGCGCGCCAGGCGGATCCGTACTCCCCGACGGCGCCGACCCTGATGGCCCGCCGCTTCGACGAGGACCGCGAGATCCCCGAGCCGCGCTTCCGCGCCATGCTCGAGCGGGTCCTGTCCTCTCCGCTCGTCCCCCGAGTGGCCCGTCTCATCAGCGCGCGGCTGCAGCGCCCCCTGGAGCCCTTCGACGTCTGGTACGCCGGATTCCGCGCGAAGAGCCCCTATCCCGAGGCGCAGCTCGACGAGATGGTCCGCAAGCGATACCCCACGGCCGAGGCGTACCAGAAAGACATTCCCGGCCTCCTCGAGCATCTGGGTTTCTCCGGCGAGAAGGCGCGCTGGCTCGCGACGCACATCGCGGTCGACGCCGCCCGGGGCTCCGGCCACGCGATGGGAGCTTCGCGGCGAGGCGACTCGGCGCACCTGCGCACGCGCGTCGAGAAGAACGGGATGAACTACAAGGGCTTCAACATCGCGGTCCACGAGATGGGTCACACAGTCGAACAGACCTTTTCCTTGAACTCGATCGACCACACGCTCCTCCAGGGCGTTCCGAACAACGCGTTCACCGAGGCCCTGGCGTTCGTCTTCCAGGCGCACGACCTCGAGCTGCTGGGGCTCGCCCGCCCCGACCCGGCGGCCCGCGCTCTCAAGACGCTCAACGATTTCTGGGGGACGTACGAGATCGCCGGCTCCGCGCTGGTGGACATGGACGTGTGGAACTGGATGTACGCGCACCCCGACGCGACCCCGGCGCAGCTGAAGACCGCGACGCTCGACATCGCGCGATCCGTCTGGAACCGCTTCTACGCGCCCGTGTTCGGCCAGCGGGACGCCGTCCTCCTCGCGATCTACTCGCACATGATCGACTCGATCCTCTATCTGCCCGATTACCCTCTCGGCCACATGATCGCGTTTCAGATCGAGAGGAAAATCGAGAGCTCCGGGCGGCTGGGCGAGGAGTTCGAGCGCATGGCCACGGCCGGCCGGATCGCGCCCGACCTCTGGATGAAGCGCGCGGCAGGAGCGCCCGTCGGCCCCGAGGCGCTCCTCGCCGAGGCGGAGAAGGCGCTGAACGAGGTGGGAAAGTAGTTCTCAGTTCTCAGTTCTCAGTTCTCAATGAAGGCTCTCGTTTTTGAAGCCGGGCGCGCCGCGGTTCGGGAGATTTCGGAGCCTCGGGCCCGTCACGGTCACGCGTTCGTCCGGGTGCTGCTTTCCGGTATCTGCAATACAGACCTCGAGCTGCACCGCGGGTATCACGGCTTTCGCGGCGTCCCCGGGCATGAATTCGTCGGCGTCGTCCAGGGCCCGCCCGGGTCTCGATGGCTCGGCAAGCGCGTCGTGGGGGAGATCAACCTGGGATGCGGCCGCTGCGGGCGCTGCCGTGAAGGGCTCGCGCGCCACTGCGCGAGGCGGAAGGTTCTGGGGATACTCGGGCACCCGGGGGCGCACGCCGAGCTTCTCACCCTCCCCGAGGCGAACCTCAGGGAAGTCCCTTCCGGCCTCTCCGACGTGGAGGCGGTCTTCACGGAGCCGCTCGCCGCGGCGTGCGAAATCCTGGATCAGGTCGACGTCGCTGCCGGCTGCCGCGCCGCCGTGCTCGGGCCCGGCAAACTGGGCCGGCTGGTCGCGCGGGTTCTCGAGGACGCGGGAGCGAACGTGTCGCTGCTCGGCCGGCGAGGCCGCGCCCGGCGATCCTCCTTCGATCTCGTCGTCGAGGCCACGGGCTCCCCCGCCGGGATGCCCCGCGCGCTCGAGCTCGTGCGGCCGCGCGGCACGATCGTCTGGAAATCGACGCACCACGGCCCCGCCGTCTTCGACGCCGCGCCGCTCGTCGTCTCGGAGATTACGGTCGTCGGTTCGCGGTGCGGCCGCTTCGAGCCCGCCCTCGAGCGTCTCGCCGAACGCCGCGTTCGCGTGAAAGACCTGGTTTCGGCGGAGTTCCCTCTCGCGCGCGCCACCGCCGCGCTGGCAGAAGCCGCGAGGCCCGGGGTCCTGAAGGTGCTGCTTCGTCCGTGAGCGGCTTCCACACCGACAACGGGAAACTGACAACTGACGACGGATTACTCATTCACTCGATCGCCCCCGACTTGATCGCCTGGAGGACCGCCCGCGTCCGGTCGCGGACGCCGAGCTTCGAAAGGATGCTCGACACGTGGTTCTTGACCGTCCCCTCGGCCACGAAGAGCGCTCGGGCGATCTCCCGGTTGCTTTCCCCGCGCGCCATCAGGCGGAGGACTTCGATCTCGCGCGCGGTCAGAGGGTCGGGCGGCTCCAGGCGTGGAAAATCGGATCGCACGGATTTCGAGCTGCGCGCGGTGTCGGCGCCGAGGACCGGGGCGACGAGGGTGCCTCCGTCCATGACCGTGTGGATGGCGCGGACGAGGCCTTCCAGCGAGACGTCCTTCAGAAGGAAGCCGCGGGCGCCGGCGCGGAACGCTTCGACCACCAGCTCTTCGTCGTCGAAAGTCGTGAGCACGATCGTGGGCGGGAGAGCGCCGCGTTCCGAGAGCGCCTCGAGAACCTGGATCCCGGAGAGGTTCGGCATCCGCAGGTCGAGGAGGACGAGATCCGGGCTCGCCGCTTCGATCGCCGCCATGGGGCGGACGTTCCGTCGCCGGCTTCCGCAACGACCTCGATGCCGTCGGCGAGCCCGAGCAGGCTGCGGATCCCCTCCCGCACCAGCGTCTGATCGTCGACGAGGCAGACACGGATGGGGGCCCGCACGCCTAACCCGCGGGCAGAACGGCGACGACCTCGAAGCCGCGGCCCGGCTCCGTGCGGACAGCCAGCCGGCCGCCTCGCTCCTCGAGCCGCTCCCGCATCCCCGTGAGCCCGTCGCCCGGGCTCGCCCCGGAGGACCCCTGGCCGTCGTCGCGCGCCTGGATCTCGATCGCGCCGCCGTTGGACACGACGCTCAACCAGAGGTTCTCCGCCCGCGAGTGCTTGACGGCGTTGGTGATGATCTCCTGGGCGCACCTCAGCAGGATCTGGGCGGAGGCCGGATCCGCCACGGCCAGATTTTCCTCGAACTGCACGTGGATGCGCGGGCTCGGGATCCCCGCCGCGAGCCGCCGGATCGCCGCATCCAGCCGGACGTCGTCGCCGACGCGCAGCGTCCGGACGGCCTCGCGCACCTGCCCGAGGAGCTCGCGGGAGCGGTCCCTCGCCGCCTCGATCTGCGCGTGTGCGGGCCCCGAAACCTGGTGGCTCGCCACCTCGAGGTTCAGCGCGAGCGCGGTCAAGTGATGGCCGAGGACGTCGTGGAGCTCGCGGGCAATGCGCAGCCGTTCCGCCACCCGATGGCCCTCCGCCAGGAGATCCCGCGTCGCGTGCAGCTCGGCGTTGGCGAGGGCGAGACCCTGCCGCGCCGCTCCCTCACGCGCGAGAAGGTGCGCCGTCCAGAAAGCCAGGAGCTGAAAGGGAAAGTAAGCGCCGGCGATCAGGATGCCCGAGTGCACGTTCCAGTGAAGGCTCATCGCGGCGAAGAGCAGCGCGCTCTGCGCCACGATCCAGAAGACTCCCACGGCGGGAGAGACCCGGCCTCCGAGCTGGATCGCGACGAGCACCATCAACGCGCCCTCGAGCCCGTAACAGGGCGGGAGCGCCACCAGCGCGAGAACGGCCGCCGCCTGCGCGGCGACCAGCAGGAGGGCGCCCGAGCGGTCCCGTTCGAAACGGCCCTCGCGGGACGTCGCGGCGTAGGCCACGGCGAAGAGCAGGAACGCCGCGACCCAGGCGAAGAAGGCGCCCGCGCTCGATCCGGACGCCCGCGCCGGGCGGAAACTGGTCAGGACCGGAAATCCGACGACGATCCACACGGCGCCTCCAGCCAGGCGGAGCAGGCGCGAGTACTCGGCCGGGAAGGTCCCGTTCATTGGAAGTGACGAAAGTATAGGGCGGGGCGTCCCGGAGCCCGTGCCGGAAGTCACGTTTTGACGATCGGGACTTCCGGCACATGCGGCGGCGCCGTCGGCGGACAGAGACTCCGGGGAAGAAAAGGAGACCCGCCATGCGAAAGAGACTGGCCTTCGCATCCATCGCCGTTCTGATCCTCGTGGCGCTGAAAGCCGCGTCCACCGCCGCCGAGGAGAAAGCCGCGGAAGTGACGCTCCAGGGGACCGTGGTCGACCTGCACTGCTATGTGACCCATGGAATCCGCGACGCGGCTCACACGGCCTGCGCCAACGCCTGCATCGCGCGCGGGGTCCCGGCGGGGTTCCTGGCGGAGAACGGCACCCTCTACGTGCTGTTCGAAGAGAAGCCCTTCTCGGTCAAGGACCGCGTCGCCAACCTCGCCGACGTGCCGGTCACCCTCCGCGGGACCGTCTCGGTCCGCAACGGGATGAAGGGAATCCAGGTCGCGTCGATCGAGAAGAAGAAGGCGTAAGGCAGCCTCCGGGAGCCGGACCCTCACCCCTACCCTCTCATCGAGCCCGGGGAGAGGGAGGCGAGACGGGCCGACGATAAAGTGGCGCTTTCTGATTCCAAGGAGGCGCCCGATGGACACTCGCCGACTCGTTCTGGCCCGCGTCCTGTGCGCGGGCGTGATTGCCGGCGGAATGGCCTCCGGCGCAAGCGCGCAGGAAGGCTTTTCGCCCTTTACGACCGACTACCCGCCGGAGGAGTTCGCGGCCCGAAGGGCGGGCGTCTTCGACGCGATCGGCAAGTCTGCTTTCGCGATCGTCGCCGGAGCCCCGACTCCTGTGGGCTACATCCGCTTTCGCCAGTCGAACGACTTCTACTATCTGTGCGGCGTCGAGATCCCGAACGCGTACCTCCTTCTCGATGGGACCAACCGCAAGACGACGCTCTTCCTCCCCCACCGCAACGAGTCGCGGGAGCGAGGGGAGGGAAAGGTCCTTTCCTCCGAGGACGCGGAAGAAGTGCGCAAGCTCTCGGGCGTGGACGCCGTCGCCGGGCCGGAGCTTATCGGCGAGTCTTTCCTGCGCCTCCTGCACCGTTCCAACGTCCGCGCCGCCTATACGCCGCTGTCCCCGGCGGAAGGATTCGCGGTCAGCCGCGACCTCGGGCTGCGGCGGATCGCCGACATCGCCTCGGATCCCTGGGACGGCAGCCCTTCCCGCGAGGGCCGCTTCGCCGCGCTGCTGCGAGAGCGTTTCCCGCAGTTCGATGTGAAGGACCTGACCCCGACGCTCGACTCTCTGCGCCTCATCAAGCGGCCTCGTGAGATCGCGATGATCCGGCGCGCCACCCGCCTCTCGGGCCTCGCGCTGATCGAGGGGATGCGCTCGACGCGTCCGGGACAGTACGAGCGGGAGCTCGACGGGCTGGCGAAGTTCATCTACTACCGTAACGGCGCTCAGGGCGAGGCCTACTACTCGCTGATCGCGAGCGGCCGCAACGCCTGGTACCCGCACTACAACGCGGGCCGGCGGAAGATGGAAGACGGCGATTTCCTCCTGATGGATTTCGCCCCGGACGTCGGGTACGCCATGAGCGACGTCACGCGCATGTGGCCGGTCAACGGAAAGTTTTCGACGTGGCAGCGGGAGCTCTACGGCTTCTACCTCGCCTGCTACGAAGCGATACTCCATTCGATCCGTCCGGGAGTCACCGCCTCCGTGGGCATGCAGGACGCCGCCCGGAAAATGGAGGGAATCCTGGCGTCGTCGCGTTTTTCGAAGGAAACGCACGCGCAGGCGGCGAAGGCCTTCGTCGAGGAATACCGGAAGTCCGCGGAGCGGGCGGACGCCACGCTCGGGCACTGGGTGGGAATGGCGACCCACGACGACGGTTCGCACGAGGGGCCGCTCAAGCCCGGCATGGTGTTCACGATCGAGCCCGCGCTGCGCGTCCCCGAGGAAAAGATCTACGTCCGGCTCGAGGACGTGATCGTCATCACCGAGAAGGGCACCGACGTCCTCTCCGATTTCGTCCCCCGCGACATCGCCCGGATCGAGAAGCTGATGACGGAGAACGGGCTCCTGAAAAGCTATCCGCGAGAGGACTGAGGAACAGCTCTCAGCTGTCAGCTGTTCAGCTCAGGGGGAAGACCTGATAACTTCCACGGCGCGTTTCTAACGACAGAAAGGACACTTGCAGAATGAAAAACCAAGCGTCTCTCCTTCTCGCCGGCGCCGCCGCGCTCGCCCTCGCGGTCCTGCCGGCCTCGGGATCCCAGAAAGACAACGCCGCGCCCGGGAAGGACGCGGAGAAAAAGAGCGACAGCAAGATGACGAAGACCTCGAGCGGATTGCAATACGAAGACACGGCCGTCGGCACAGGCGCTTCGCCCAAGAACGGCCAGACGTGCGTCATGCACTACACGGGCTGGCTCTGGGAGGGCGGAGCGAAGGGCAAGAAGTTCGACAGCTCGGTGGACCGCGGCAAGCCCTTCGAGTTCGTGATCGGCCAGGGACAGGTCATCAAGGGATGGGACGAGGGCGTGTCGACGATGAAGGTCGGCGGCAAGCGCACGCTCCTGATCCCGGCGGCGCTCGGGTACGGCGCTCGCGGCGCCGGCGGCGTCATCCCGCCCAACGCCACGCTTCTTTTCGAAGTGGAGCTGCTCGGCGTCAAATAAAGGAATTCCCGGGGGCGGAGGCGGCGACGCTTCCGCCCCTCTTCAGGTCTGCGGGCGCCTTTCCGGGGTCTTCCGGCCGGTCACCATGTGGAAGTCCTTCTCGTGCTCCACCTCGACCGCCGCCATCTCGCGCAGGTCGGGAAGGAAGTCGTCGAGATGAAGCTCCGCGGCCCACCCGGCGGCCTTTTCGTACTCGCAGACGTTCCTGGTCTCGAGCTTGCCGGCCAGGAACATCGGAAGGAACCAGCCGGCGAGACTACAGAGGACTGAGAGCGTGTGGGCGACGGCGCTCGCCCGGGCTTCCCGGACCATGAGTGGTCGGGCCCCGAGGCGGTCGAGCAGAGCGCCGACCTTGCGCCGTCGTTTCCGTCCGGCTGGGACTGCCGCCGCTCACTCCCGCTCCTTCCGATCCGGGGCCGCGAAGAACGAATTCCCGGCCACTGGCCCGCCGCACTCCGGGCGGGGACGCGCGCGGAGTCGGGATTTCCGCTGGAAGAGGAAGGGCGGGAACTCAAACCGTGAGGCAATCCTACCGCAGCGCTTCGCTCCCCGACCCCGCCGCGACGAGTCTCCTTGTCACGTCGTTCCGGAGCCGCTAGCATCCGGCAAGTGGCTCGAACCTTCCTTCCCTCCGCATCGGTTTCTTCGCCCCACGGGGTCGGTCTCACAGACCGGTTCGCGGCCTTCGTCGCGGAACGCCATCCGTTCGCCCTCGCTCCGGCTCTCGCAGCGTTCGCCTCCTGCTGCGAGAAGGATCCGGGGCGGAGCGCCCCGGCGATCGACGCGCTGCGTGGGGCGTTCGCGCGAGCGCTTTCCCGCGCTCTCGCGGGATCTCCGCCGCAGGGATTGCCGGAGACGACTCCGGGCGTCACCGTCGAGGACCGCCTCACGAGCGCGACCACGGAGCTTCTCGAGGCGTGCGACGGCTTCCTCCGGCGCGAGGCGATCGCCGCGTCGCTCACGCGCGACGAGCGGATCGAGATGCTGCGCGGGATGATCCTCACCAGGGCGACCGACAACCGGTTGAAAGCGTTCTTCTCGGGCGGCGAGGTGCGCTATCGCGGCGTTTCCTTTCAGGGCAAGGGCTTCCGGTCGCTCGGACAGGAGGCGATTTACGCCGCTCCCCTGAGGCTCAAGCGCGGGGCCGACTACCGATCCCCTGACGGCGCCTGGCGCGGCGACGTCGTCGCGCCCCTCATTCGGGACCTCGGCGCCGAGCTCGCCATGCGGCCCGATCCCGAATCGGTGCGCCTGGTTCTCGCCGCGCAGATGGGAAAGGCCGGGTCGCCGATGCAGGGGAAGGACCTCCACGTCGGCGACTTCTCGTGGGGAGTACTGCCGGCGTCCGCTCCCCTCGCGATCTCGTCTCTGACGGTCGCCGGACTCGCCATGGCGTTCTCCCGGGACGGCTCCGGGCGCGTCGCCGTGTCCTTCATCGGCGAAGGCGGCACGTCGCTCGGCGAGTGGCACGAAGCGATCAACCTCTGCGCCGCGCGGCGCCTCCCGGCCGTCTTCTGCGTTCAGAACAACCAGACGGCTCTCTCGACCCCGGTCGAGGATCAGTCCGCCGTGCGCGTCTTCGCCGACAAGGCCGCCGGTTACGGAATCCCCGGAATCACCATCGACGGAACGGATCCCGAGGCGATCGCCGCCGCTTTCACGTGGGCGGCCGAGCGGGCGCGGCAGGGGCGCGGGCCCGCGTTGATCGAGCTCGTCTGCATGCGGATGTGCGGGCACGCTCATCACGACGACATGCTCTACCTCGGCAAGGAGCCTGCGATTTCCTGGGGCTACCCGAAACCCTCGGAGGGAGGCTACGCGGACGAGGAGCTGTACGCGTTCTGGTCCCGCCGCGAGCCGATCGCCACCTACGCGGCGCGGCTCGAAGCCGAGGGCATTCTCGCGCCCGGCGACCTCGACCGTTTTCGGCGCGAAGCCGACGCTCTCGTCGAGGAACAGGCTCGCCGCGTGATCGACGCGCCGTGGCCCGAGCCCGAGAGCGCCGGCACAGGAGTCTTCGCCGGCGAGCCGGGACGCCGGAGGACGGAGCCGCTCGATCCGCAGACCCGTCGCGGGGAAGCGCCGCCGATGCCGGCGCTCGAGACGGGGCCGGGATTCGACGCGAAGGGCCGCACTTTTCTCGAAGCCGTCATGCTCGGCGTGGGAGACGCCCTGGAGGCGGACCCGCGCGTCTTCGTCTACGGCGAGGACGTCGGCGGGAAATACGGGAACGCCTTCCTGCTGCTGCGGCCGCTCCTGAAAAAGCACGCCGATCGGATCCTGAATTCGCCGCTCGCCGAGGGCGCGGTCCTCGGCGTCTGCGTCGGGTCCGCGCTGGCCGGGCAGAGACCGATCGGGGAAATGCAGTTCAACGACTTCGTCGCGACCGGCTTCAACCAGCTCGTCAACAGCGCCGCCAAGATCCGCTATCGATGGGGAGCGTCGGTGCCCATGGTCGTCCGGATGCCCTGGGGAGGGCTGCGCCACGCGGGGCCGTACCACAGCCAGAACACCGAACCGTGGTTCTACCGGACCCCGGGATTGAAGATCGTCGTCCCGTCGACGCCTGCCGACGCTCGCGCCCTGATGGCGGCGGCGGTGGCCGATCCCGATCCCGTCCTGTTCTACGAGCACATCGCGCTCTATCGCGATCCCCGCGTGAAGCAGGTGCTCCCCGACGAGGCTCCCGCGCCTCTGCCGATCGGAAAAGCGGCGCTGCGCCGCGCGGGAAGCGACCTCGCGATCATTTCGTACGGCGCCTTCGTTCATCTGGCTCTGCGCGTCGCGGAGAAGCTCGCCGCTGACGGGATCGAGTCCTCCGTTCTCGATCTGCGGAGCCTCGCGCCTCTCGACAAAGACGCCGTGCTCTCGCTCGCCCGTCACTGCCATCGCGTCCTCGTCGTCCATGAGGATTCCCGCACGGGAGGGATCGGCGAAAGCGTCGCGGCGATCATCCAGGAAGAGGCGTTCGAGCACCTGGACGCGCCGGTGCGGATCGTCGGCGCGCTCGACACTCCGGTTCCCTACTCACCCCCTCTCGAGGAGTTCTTTCTTCCCTCCGAAGACGAGGTCGAGCGCGCCGCCCGGCTTCTCGTTTCTTACTAGGAGCTTCGCCATTCTTTCCCCCCGCCGGCGAGTCTTTCGGTGCGGGACCGGCCGGGCCCATTCCCGACAGGCCCCCGACTCATGACGCTCGGTCCCGGCAGCCGCCTCGGTCCATATGAAATCTCCGCCCCCCTCGGAAAGGGCGGAATGGGAGACGTGTTCCGCGCGCGTGACACCCGGCTCCATCGTGACGTCGCCGTCAAGGCGCTGCCGGCGGGCTTCGAAACGGACTTGGAGCGCCTCGGCCGGTTCCAACGCGAGGCCCGGGTGCTCGCCTCCTTGAATCACGCCAATGTCGGCTCGATCTACGGTCTCGAGGAATCTACCGACGGACACTCGTACCTGATTCTCGAGTGCATCGAGGGCGAGACGCTCGCGGCGCGCCTCTCGGGCTGGCCGCTTCCACTCGACGAGGCGCTGCGCATCGGGGCGGAGATCGCGGCCGGCCTCGGCGCGGCGCACGACGCCGGAGTCATCCACCGGGACCTGAAACCGGCCAACGTGATGCTCCGCCCCGACGGCGCCGTCAAGGTTCTCGACTTCGGCCTCGCCAAGACGGCGGAGCGAGGCTCGGCCGGTTCGGGCGACCAGTCGCGGTCTCCCACGATCAGCGTCGGAACGCAGACCGGCATCATCCTCGGCACCGCCGCGTACATGAGCCCGGAGCAGGCCCGCGGCCGCACCCTCGACAAGCGCACGGACATTTTTTCCTTCGGGTGCGTGCTCTACGAGTGCCTGACGGGCCGCCGGGCCTTCCCGGGCGAGTCGGTCTCCGACACGCTCTCGGCGATCGTCGCCGACGAGCCGGACTGGTCCGCGCTTCCGCCCTCGCTGCCTCCCCGGGTCCGAGATCTCCTCCGGCGATGCCTGCAGAAGGATCTGCGCAAACGGCTCCACGACATTTCCGACGCGAGGCTGGAGCTCGAGGACGTCCAGGCAACACCGGCGCCAGCATCCACGGAAACGGTTCCGACCGCCGTCGTCCGCGGGGCCTCGCGCCGGCCACAGCCGTGGGCCTGGCTTGCGGCGGGAGCCCTGTTGGGAGCCGCGGTCGCTGCCGCGCTCCTCTTGAGCCGTCGCCCTCCCGGCACCCTCCCACCTTCCCCTCGGTTACAAGCCGTCCTTTCCCTTCCCGAGGGAGTCCGGCTCCTTGGCGGAGGACGCCCCTCCGTCGCGCTCTCCCCCGATGGCGCGACCGTCGTTTTCCGCGGCAGTCAGTCGGGTACTCCCCGCCTCTATCGCCGGCGCCTCGACGGATCTGAAGCCGTCGCACTCGCCGGCACGGAGGGCGGATTGAATCCGTTCTTTTCGCCGGACGGAGAGTGGATCGGGTTCTTCACGCTGACGGAGTTGAAGAAGGTCCCGCTGTCCGGCGGAGCTGCCGTCCGCATCTCCGATGCTCCGCCGGTCGCGCACGGGGGAACATGGACGGCGGACGGATTCATCCTGTTTTCTCGCACGCCGAACGGGGGACTCTACCGGGTGCCGGAGAACGGAGGGAAACCGGAGCCGTTCACCTTTCTCGCGCCGGGCGAACACGGACATCTCTGGCCGCAGGCGCTTCCCGGCGGACGGGGGATCCTCGTCACCATCGTTTTCGGAGCCGATTTCCAGGACCTCGCCAGCGCCCGGATCGCCGTTCTGGAGACGGGCAGTCTGCGGCGGAAGATCGTGCTCGAAGGCAGCGGTTACGCCCGGTATGTCGATACCGGGCAGCTCGTGTTCGTCCGCGGAAAGGGTCTCTTCGCCGTTCCCTTCGACTTGACGCGCCTGGCGACCTCCGGGACGCCTGTCGCTCTGCCGGAGAACCTGCTCGTCATCGAAGACGGGGAGTTCGCTCACTTCGCGTCCGCCCGCGGGACGCTCATCTCTCCAAGCGGGCCTGCTCTCCCGCCGTCTCAGACGGCCGTCTGGACCGTGGGACGGGACGGAAGAGGCGCCGCGCTTCCCCTCCCTCCCGCACAGTACTCCCACCCGCGCCTCTCGCCGGACGGACAGCGGATCGCCTTGATGAGGCTCGACGGGCAGTCGGGCAAACTGTCCGTTTTTGACCGGTCCCGACAAATCCTGTCGTTGTTGACCTCCGAGCCCGGGCGTTTCTTCTGTCCCGTCTGGTCCCCCGACGGCCGCCGCCTAGCGTTCACCTTATTCAAGGTGGGCGAGCCGCGCCTGGCGATGAAGCCGGCGGACGCGAGTCGGAACGTCGAGACCGTCACGGAAAACAGCAGCCACGCCGAGTTTGCGAACTCGTGGTCCCCCGATGGAAAGGTCATCGTTTACACCGTGGAGGACCGCAAGACAGAAACCAACGCCGCGCGCGTTCCGATGAGCCTGTGGACGGTCACTCTCGGGAACAAACCGGAGTCACGCCTCTGGCTCGGCGGAGATTTTCGAAACTTTGCCGCGGCGTTCTCGCCGGATGGGCGATGGATCGCTTACGTGTCGACGAAAGCGGGCAGAGAGAGATTTATCTCCGGCCATATCCCGGGCCCGGCAGCCGCATCAAGGTGTCGACGAACGGCGGCGAGGAGCCCGCCTGGACGCGCGGCGGGCGAGAGCTCGTTTACCGCGCGGGCGACCAGTTCTTTTCCGTCGAGCTCTCGGGGAATCCGGAGCCGGTCCCGGGCACGCCCATGGTCCTCTTTGCGGGGCCCTTTGACCACGGTAGCCGAGAAGACTCGCCCCGCGAGTACGACGTCTCAGCGGATGGAAACGAATTCATCGTGATCCAGTCGCCGCGGCCGCCCGAGGTCACGCGGCAGCTCATCGTCCTGACCGGCTGGTTCGGGCCGGATCGAAGCGCCGGGCATTGACATCCCCCGGCGATTGTTCCGCGCCGGCATCCGGTCGGGTTCGGCGGATTCTTCACGTCGACATGGACGCGTTTTACACGTCGGTCGAGCAGAGGGACGATCCATCACTGCGCGGGCGGCCGGTCGCCGTCGGAGGGAGCCCGGAGAGCCGGGGTGTCGTGGCCGCGGCGAGCTACGAGGCCCGGAAGTACGGCGTCCGGTCCGCCCTGCCGATGTCGCGAGCCGTCCGCCTGTGTCCGGAGCTCGTCATCCTGCGTCCGGATTTCGCGAAGTATCGGGCCGTCTCAGAACGGGTCTTTCAGATCTTTCGCGAGGTGACTCCGCTCGTCGAGGGCCTGTCACTCGACGAGGCGTATCTCGACGTCACCGAGAACGCCTGGGGAATCCCTCTCGGCGTCGACGTCGCTCGAAGGATCAAGACCCGCATCTGCGAAGACACCGGGCTCACGGCGTCGGCCGGCGTCGCACCCAACAAGTTCCTCGCCAAGATCGCCTCCGGCTGGAAGAAACCGGACGGCCTGACCGTCATCGCGCCCGAGAGAGTCGAGGCGTTCCTCCAGAAGCTGCCGGTCGACGCGCTGTGGGGCGTCGGTCCCGTCACCGCGAAACGGTTGCGCGCCGCGGGGATCGACCGGCTCGTCGACGTCCGGGCCGCGTCGGAGGAGACGCTTCGAGGAGCCGTCGGCAGCCTGGCGGAGTGGCTGCGCAGCCTGGCGCATGGGGACGACGATCGCGCCGTCGAGCCCGACCGCGAGCGCAAGTCGATCGGCTCGGAAGAGACCTACGCGCGCGACCTGACGGACATGGGAAGGATCCGCGAGGAGGTCGCGCGGCTGGCGGAGGCGTCCGCCCGCGCGCTCGAGAAGAAGGACCTCGCGGCCCGCACCGTGGTCCTGAAGCTTCGCTACTCGACGTTCCAGACGATCACGCGCAGCGAGACCCGGCGGCCGGCCACGCGGTCATCGGAAGAGGTCCGCGAGCGCGCGCTCGCGTTGATCGACAAGACGGAAGCGGGCGCCCGGCCCGTGCGTCTCCTGGGGGTTTCCCTCCACAACCTCGAGGACGGCACCGCTAGGGGCCCAGGAGAGGGGCAGCCCGCCCTGGAACTCGTCGACGACGACGGCGGCGGCGGCGGCTTACCCGCCGGAGCGGGCGCGGTAGGCGAGCCACGCGAAGAGGGCGAGCAGGAAAAAGAGCGCTAACCTCCCGATTCCCATCATGCGCGTGCCGGCGACGTGCCGGGTCCCTTTCGGCTTGATCCCGGTGACTGCCGCGACGACTCCGACCAGAACCGCTAAACCCAGCCAGGCGAGCCAGCTCACACGTCGCCTCCGTTCACTTCGTTCGCTTCGGCTCCCGCACCGAGAGCCTCCTCCCTGCCTTCGGTCGGGAGACTTCTCTCGGTGCGAGCTTAACCACCGCTGTGGGTAAAAGCCACCCTCCTGGGCTTTTCGACAGAGCAGTCGGCGGACCAGAACGTCGAAGACTCCGGTTCGGACTTCGCCGCCGCTCCGCACCTGGACCCAGAGGGGTAGGCGGGTTTCGGCAGGTGCGCCGGAGTCCAGAAGGTGTCTCGCCCGATGGAGCGGTGCCAGGAGATGTCCCAGAGGATCCCGATGACGATGCTGGTGGCGCGGCAGCGGCGAGGACAACGGCGGCGGGAACCCGTGACGCCTTCTCCCGGACCGAGGCCCGGGCCCGTTCGGGACTGACCGGCAGCGAACGGCTCGTGGACGTCCCTTCCGGCCTTCCCGCGCTCAGCGGCCGAAGCTCTGGTAGAGCAGGATCGCGGCGATGACGAACCCGATCACGATGACGGCGGTCCGAGCGCGCGCCTGTCCGATCTTTCGCGCGAAACGCGCGCCCGCGTACCCGCCGAGGATCGCTCCCGCCATCATCACGAGCGCGGCGCGCCACTCGACGGCGCCCCGCACGATGAAGTAGGCCGCCGCGACTCCGTTGATGCACATGCCGAAGAAATTCTTGAGGCCGTTCGAGGCGTGGATGTCGGCGACCCCGAGGAACCCCAGGACGGCGAGCATCAGGATTCCGATCCCCGCTCCGAAATAGCCCCCGTACACGGCGACCGCGAATTGAAACGCGATCGCCAGACCGAGGCGCGCGGGCGTGCGGCCCGGCGCTCTCTCGGCGGTTCCCGCCCAGCGGCCGACAGCCCCGCGCAGCATGAAGAGGATCGTCGCGAACAGGATCAGAAATGGCGCCAGCCGCTGGAAGGCGAGAGGGGGCGTCAGCAGCAGCAGCGCCGCGCCCGCCGCCCCGCCGATGAGGCTCGGCAAAAACAGGGTCGTCAGCCAGCCGCGATGGGCGAGCACCTCCCGCCGGTATCCGAACAGGCTCGATGCCGCGCCCGGCAGAAGGGCGACGGTCGAGGTCGCGTTGGCGATGATCGGAGACTCGCCCAGCCAGAGCAGCGTCGGATAGGTCAGGATCGTGCCGCCGCCCGCCATCGCGTTCATCACGCCGGCGGCGGTCGAAGACGCGACGAGAGCGGCGATCTGCCCGGGCGTCATGCGGCGCGGATTCTATCCGCCGCGCGCGGCGGCGGGGAGGCGGCAGGCGGTAGGCGGCAGTTGAATAGCGGGCGATGCCGACCACCCCTGCTGAAGGCGTCCCCGGGCGCGGGGAGAGAGCCGGGGTGAGGGGCAACGGGAAAGACCCGACCCAGATCCGTCGCGCGGGTGAAACGCATCGCGCCGTAATCAGAGCACCAGCAGGATCTCCACCACTTCCTCCAGGTCGGCCGCGAGCGCGTCGGGGGCCGATCGCCGCAGCGCCTCCGCGTTCGGGAAGCCGCCTTCGAGTCCGACGGCGAAGACTCCGGCGGCGCGCGCCATCTCGACGTCCTCCGGGCTGTCGCCGACGTACGCGGACCGGGCTGCGGACTCACCGAGACGGGCGAGACCGATCCAGAGCGCTTCGGGGTCGGGCTTCTTTCGGCTCGCGTCCTCTCCGCAGACCACGGCCGAAAACGCGGAGGAGACGCCCAGCGCCGCGAGCTCCCGCTCGACGCGGGAGCGGCTGCCACTCGTGACGAGCCCCGCCGGGACGCCCGCCGCCGCCAGGCGTGCGAGCGCCCCGGCCGCTCCCGGACGCAGGCCGCAGGACTCCTCGACGTAAATATCGAGCCAGCGCGCATCGGCCTCGCTCCATCGGTCGCGGGGCAGGCCGATCCCCTCATAGGTCCGGTACCAGTCGGGCGCGTACGTGCGCGCGAAGACGTCCGGCGTGAAGTCGATGCCGTAAGGCTCGAAGAGCCGCCGGTAGCACCGAAAGCTGGCCTCCGCGGAATCGAGCAGCGTGCCATCCCAGTCAAAGAGGACAGCGCGTATCCGCCCGCCTTCGGCGATCAAGGGATTACCCGCGTTATGGTCGCTCGTCCCGGCTCGCACATCCACAGCGTAAGCGACGGGGACGCCCAACCCACGTTTGCGATCAACGGCCGTGCAGTTCCAACGCCCTCACACCCCGGCCCTCTCCCCGGCGCGCGGGGACGCCGCAGGCAAGATCTGTTTTCGGCGTCCCCTTCCGCACGAGTGCCGCCCCTCACCCCGGCCCTCTCCCCCGGCGCGCGGGGAGAGGGAGCAGAAGGGGCAGAGCTGCGTTTTCGTCGAGATGGTGGCTACGCTCGCAGCGTGAGAAGTCTCCCGACCGAAGGGAGGGAGGAGGCTCACGCTGCGGGAGCGTAGCGAGCGGAGGGACGAGGCGAGCGGTCGAGCCTTCAGGCGAGCCGCTCGCCGCTGCGTTCGCCAGCGGCGAACGCACGTCCCGCAGCGAGCGAAGCGACGTTTATCGCCCTTCGATCGGAACGAAGCTTCGCTCCTCCGGTCCCGTGTAGATCTGGCGCGGGCGCGCGATCTTCTGCTCCGGATCTTCCAGCATCTCCTGCCACTGGGCGAGCCAGCCGGAGACTCTCGGGATCGCGAACAGCACCGTGAAAGCGGCCGTCGGGATCCCGATCGCTTCGTAGATCAGGCCCGAGTAGAAGTCCACGTTCGGGTAAAGACGCCGTTTGATGAAGTAGTCGTCCTGAAGGGCGATGCGCTCGAGCTCGATCGCGACGTCCAAGAGGGGGTTTCTTCCCGTGACCGCGAACACTTCGTCGGCGATCCTCTTGATGATCGTCGCCCTGGGGTCGAAGTTCTTGTACACACGATGTCCGAATCCCATCAGCCGCTTCTCGCCCTTTCCGTTCTTCACCTCTTCGATGAAGGCCGGGATGCGGGAGACCGAGCCGATTTCCTGGAGCATCTTCAGGACTTCTTCGTTCGCACCCCCGTGGAGCGGGCCGTAGAGCGCCGCGGCGGCGCCAGCCACCGCCGAATACGGGTCGGTATGCGAGGAACCGATGCCGCGCATCGCGTGCGTGCCGCAGTTCTGCTCGTGGTCGGCGTGAAGGATGAAGAGCACGTCGAGCGCGCGCACGAGCACCGGATCCGGCTTCCAGCCCGCCGAGGGAATCTGGAAGAGCATGTTCAGGAAATTCCCCGTGTAGGAGAAGTCGTTGTCGGGATAGACGTACGGCATTCCCATGCTGTGCCGGTACGCGAACGCCGCGAGGGTCGGCATCTTCGCGATCAGACGGTGGATCTGCTTCGTCCTGTCCGACGCGCTGTGGATGTCACGCGCTCCTGGGTAGAAAGTCGACATCGCCCCGACGGTGGCGATGAGCATGCCCATCGGATGCGCGTCGTGGTTGAAGCCGTCCATGAACTTCTTCAGGCTCTCGTGGATCATCGTGTGGAACGTGATGTTGTGCACCCACTCGTCGTACTCGGACTTCGTCGGGAGCTCGCCGTGCAGGAGCAGGTAGGCGACTTCCAGGTAGCTCGACCGCTCCGCCAGCTGCTCGATCGGATACCCGCGGTATCGCAGGATCCCGCGATCGCCGTCGATGAA